>NZ_JBQAHZ010000005.1:0-238413 GCF_051917185.1 Bacillus cereus group sp. MYBK108-1 | reverse complement strand
CTACAATTGTGTGCGAATTCAAGAAAAATTAAACCACCTATCCCCTAAAGAATTTAGGGAACAAGTGGTTTAGGTGTTTTGATTGGTGTCCCGTTTTCGGGGTTCACTTCATCATTAGGTGGTGTTTTCAATATTACATATAGAGATTTCACTTAACTTCTGTGTTTTTTCTATCTATGCATCGTTCTCCCCATGCGGTTAATTGATTTAATACATTCTGTAAAGACCACCCATAATCGGTTAGGGAGTATTCTACTCGAGGGGGAATTTCTTTATAAATTTCACGTGTAATCACACCATCTTCTTCCAGCTCGCGTAGTTGCTGCGTTAACATTCTCACAGAAATTTCAGGAATCAAACGTTGCAACTCACTCGTTCGCTTCGTCCCTTTCGTTAAGTGACATAAAATAACGACCTTCCACTTTCCCCCGATAATTTCTAAAGTTGCCTCTATCGGTATATTGTATTGTTTCACACGATCTCCCTCCTTTTTTCTAAATTTCTTCTCTATTGTTGCGTAAAAACAAATAATTTTCTATACGGCACATTTTAGTTCCTACAGCACAAAAAAGTACCTATATTACAAAAAAGTAATTATGCTGCGTAAAAATCTCCCTCTATACAAAAAGAAAAAACGAACGTATTCTCGTTCGTTTTTTCTTTCTTTATTCAGCTGCTGTTATAAGCATAGATGTGTTCCCATTCTTTTCAAGATGATTTTCTCCCCAGTTACAAAGAGTATCGAGTATAGAATCTAAAGAATGACCGTAATCAGTTAAAGAGTACTCTACTTTTGGTGGCACTTGGTTATACACTTTTCTCTCGATTACACCATCTTCTTCTAATTCACGTAATTGTTGCGTTAACATCTTTTGTGTAATACCAGACATTAATTGTTTTAATTCGCACGTTCTCTTTTTGTCTTTCTTTAAATGACAAAGGATAACTACTTTCCACTTTCCACCGATAACCTCTAAAGTTGCCTCTACAGGAATATTGTATGTTTTCATATAAAAATCTCCTTTAATAATTTTATAAGACAAATAAGCTAAAATATTTAAATATTACTTTTAAGTATCTATAGCACCTTAAAGTACGTACTTTTTACCCTGTTAAACATGTTTCATAATAGCATACGTAAACAGCAGATGAGTAGTACGGCACCAAAAAGTACCTGTATTACTTTTTAGTATCTATATCACTTTAAAGTACGTACTTTTCATTATGTAAAATACATTTCATAATAGCATTTGTAAGAGTTGAGTGAGTCATGCAGTGTTAGAAATTACCTGTTAGTACCTTTACTTTAAAGTGAGTATTTTTCTCATACATTTTGTCAGACGATAAAATGACATGTTTTCATTTTCACATCCATTCACAATGAATAAATATTTTTCAAATACATTTTAGGAGGATATCTATAATGAGTAAATTACTAAAAGAAAAAATCGGGTTTGGTACAGCACCACTAGGAAATATGTACCGTAATATCCCAGAGGAAGAAGCAATCGCTACAGTGGATGCTGCTTGGGAGAATGGCGTTCGTTACTTTGATACAGCTCCACTTTATGGATCTGGCTTAGCGGAAATCCGTCTTGGTGAAGCACTGTCAAAGAGAAATCGTGATGATTACTTTTTAAGCACCAAAGTAGGTCGAACGATTTCAGATGAACTAGAAGATCCATCTGCACGTGATTTAGGTGAAAAAGGCGGGCTTTTCGAATTTGGTCGCAAAAATAAAATGATCAATGATTATAGCGCAGACGCAACACTTCGTTCTATCGAGCAAAGTTTGAAACGTTTAAAAACAGATCGTCTAGACTTTGTTTTCATTCATGATTTAGCACAAGACTTTTATGGTGATGCGTGGATTTCACAATTTGGAATTGCTCGAACAGGAGCATTCCGTGCGCTAACACGTTTACGTGAAGAAGGAGTTATTAAGGGCTGGGGGCTTGGAGTAAACAAAGTAGAATCAATTGAACTTATGCTTGATTTAGAAGAAGCGAAACCAAATATATCCTTACTAGCTGGTCGCTATTCATTATTAGACCACGAACGTGCATTGCAACGAGTAATGCCTGCAGCTGTAAAGCATAATATGGATATTGTTGTTGGTGGCCCATATAGCTCAGGTATTCTTGCTGGCGGCGCTCACTTCGAATATCAAAAAGCATCGCCAGAAATTATTGCAAAAGTTGAGAAAATCAAAGCTCTTGCAGATCGTCACGAAATCAGCATCAAAGCTGCTGCACTACAATTTTCACTAGCCAATCCAGCAGTTGCTGCTGTTGTTCCTGGTGCAAGTAAACCGGAACGCATTGTAGAAGACCAAAATGCCTTAAACACAGTAATTCCAGCAGCATTCTGGGAAGAAATGCGCGAACAAAAATTAGTAGCACCTAATGCACCACTACCAATCAACGTAAAATAATAATATAACTTTAATCAGTGGGAGCATCCCCCACTAATTATTTACCCGTAAATACCGTGATGAAAAGGAGCGTAATGAATATGGCACATACTACTACATCTATGGAAATTTTTGCTTCACCTGAACAAGTATGGCAATTAATCGGAGGTTTCAACTCCCTTCCAGACTGGTTACCTTATATACCTAGCAGTAAATTAACTGAAGGCGGTCGTGTACGTCATCTAGCTAACCCAGATGGCGATACAATTATAGAACGATTAGAAGTATTCAATGATAAAGAGCGCTACTACACGTATTCAATCATGAATGCACCATTCCCAGTCACTAATTATTTATCTACAATCCAGGTTAAAGAAGGTACTGAAAGTAACACATCGTTAGTAGAGTGGTCTGGTACATTCACTCCTGTTGAGGCTAGTGATGAAGAGGCAATAAATCTGTTTCATGGTATTTACAGCGATGGACTGAAAGCATTACAGCAAGCATTTCTAGATTAATTCATGTAATTGATTGAGACGAAAAAGTAAATTAACAGTCAAATATTCGATTTTGTGGTTAAGTTCATTATGAAAGATAAACAAATACAAATTTCATGCACTCTTGTTAATCACACGAAATAAGAAATACTACCTCCAAATGGAAGGTAGTATTTTTTATTAATCAGGAAAAACAATTAATCCCTCTTCTTTTTCCTCCTGTTTTAAATCTTCTTCTGGAAAGGTTACAGTTGAATTTTTATCCCCTGTTCTTTTTGTTTCTTCACCTGGAAATACGAAAGTTGAATTTTCTTTTCCTTCATTTTTTTCTACGTTATCTGGAAATACCATAGGATCATTGGTAATCAAATCACTATGAAAACCAAGGTTAGACAAAATCGCTTTTAAATCTGGTAAAACCCCTATTTTATCAGATGATGGGTTATTAGTCTTTGTGCCTGTATTAGGATTACTTAAAATTGCTCTCAATTCTTTTGGTGTATATGCCTTACCTAAATGTTCTTTAGCAATCCCTTGAATCGATACAGCAGCCCCAGCAATTATAGGCGAAGCGCTAGAAGTACCACGGAAATTAGAAGTATAACGATTAATTATGTTCTGATCTGTAACTTTTTGTCCTTTACTATTTTGATTTTGATATGTATCTAATGTATCAACATACTCTCCCCAACCATATACATCAATTCTACTACCATAGTTAGAGAAAGCTAAACGTTTATGAGGAACTCTTGCAGTAGATGCTCCCACTATAATAGCTCCTGAATCTTTAAAGTCTTGACTATTTCGATTTAAAATCTGCTTACCATTACGGTCTTTAAATTCATCTAAATCAATCCCACCATTACCAGCTGCTTCTACAATAATAATGCCTTTATCTGTACCTTTGCGAATTGCATTAAATATACTCGGGTATACTTCTACTGGTAAAGGGTCATCTCCATATCCATCATATTTAAAGGATTCTTCTATTAATAAAACATCTCCAGCCTGTAAAGAATCTACGGCACTTAAAATAGCATCTCTTACATCAATTCTCCCATTATCTCGGATTACTGAAATTACTTTTGCCTTTGCTCTTGGTGCAATCCCAATGTTCCCAATCCCATTGTCAGCCGCAGAAACAGCCCCTAGAACTGAAGTACCGTGAGAAAGATTATTACTCATTTTTCCAGACATAAATTCAATATTTTGACCGACTAAATCTTCATGATTTAATAACCAGCCTTCTTCTAAATCTACAAAAGTTGCTCCCTGACCATTTCCTCCTTTAATTCCCCAAGCATAAGGAGCATTAATTCCTAAAGGTGCCTCTTCAAGATATCCCTGTCTTGAAAATCTAGGTTCATCATAAGGATTGACTGATAATACAGGCAATCTCGAGCCAGTTGTTGTGTTTATACTCTTATTAGAACGAACTTGTATTTTACTAGAATCATCATTAGCAGCATATACTGTATTTGTTACAAATGTCGTACCTATCCCAGCAAAAGTTGTAATTGCAAGTGATGATATCAACATACCTTTAAAATTTTTCATTTTTCCACCTCTATTTTTCTATTAGAAATAACATATTTAATAATGTGTATGAACCGAAAAACATTTTATTTTATTATAAAAATAAATAGATTTTTATAACTTTTTGATTTACATAAAAACTCCCTTCATTCTTGTAATTCAATATGTACATCTCAAAACAACAAACTCACTGCAACTATTATAGTTACACCTTTATTAATTTTCAACTACGAAATATAAATTTTTATTACTTTAAAACAGCACTAACCTTTTACCCACATAAAGTGAAACTTTAATCAGTGGTTTTTTTGTTCATCCCCCACTGATTATTAGCCCTCACCAATCGGGCATTTACGGGCAGTTAATGCGGGATAAAAATGCAAAATATCTGTCCAAATTACAGCAATCAATAAGTTTATGGACTACGAAAGAAATACGAAAAAGCAAAGCGATATCGCTTTGCTTTTTTTATAAAATCCCTTTTAACTTTTCACCAATTAACTTCGCTACATACTCATAACCTTCTGGCCCAAAGTGTAATCCATCTTTTTCATCATTTTCTACAAACCTTTTATAATTCAGTTCTTGAATCATTTCAGCATACAAATTTAGAAAATAGCTTCCTGTTTCTTTTGCCACTTCCTCTACCACGTCTGCATACTGACAGAGCACTTCATTTGTTCTATTATGCTGCCTCTCTTCATCAACTGGCGCAGGGCTAATAAGCAGCACTTTACCTGACGAAATATGGTTCACAATCTTCTCTAAATTTTCTTTGTATGCTTGTAATGACACTTGAGAAAAAGAAACTGCATCATTCGTACCAAGAAAAACTGTTACGAAATCTGGTTTATATGATATTACATCTTCTTCAATCCTATTTAACGCATCGAATGTATTATCACCTGGAACACCTGCATTCACTACTATCCAATTCGGAAACATCTCTTGCAAACGTGGTGTTAATCTCGGCATTCCATCAAAAAATGTTTCATCAGCTGTAATACTATCTCCAAAACATACTAACGTTTTCATTAAGCTACTCTCCTTTTACGTATGAAACAACTTTCCTTCTATTGCTTTTATATATCTGTCAGCAGAACGTTCAACTGCCTCATTTGCATTTTCTTTTACTACTCGATGAAAAGCGTTGTATAAACGATTAAACTGTAACGGCTTCACTCGATTCACCATTTCTTCCACTTTCCTCGCTGGTAGTGGAATTAAGTTTGGATAGCTGTACATGAAGCTTACCCACCGCTCATCTGCTACAACTTGAATAATATCACCTGTTAACAAAATCCCTTTTCCATCATTACCTTCTTCCCAATGCAATACAGAACCACCACTAAAATGTCCTCCAAGACGATGTACAGTAATCCCATCAGCTAATTGTAAAGACTCACCAGACCAATAAATAATACGACTACTCGGACGCATCACCCACTCTTTATCATCTTCATGTATATAAATTGGTACATCAAATGTCTCTGCCCATTCTACTTGCGTTGAATAATAATGAGGATGAGACAATGCAATCGCATCTAATCCGCCAAGCTCTTTTATTTTCGTAATTGTCGTTTCATCTAAATACGTAATACAGTCCCACAGTAAACGATATGACTCTGTTTTCACTACAAATGCCGTTTGACCGATCGCAAATCCTGGTTTTGTTGTAATACTATAAAGTCCATCTTCCTCTTCGATTATTTCATTTTTATATGTATCACCAATTTGTAAGCTTTCTAGTGTCGTCCAAGATTGTCCTTTTGGATTCACATATTGCCTCTCTTCATCACAAATATGACAACTCACCGGTTCTTCTACACTCGCTGCATACTGCACGCCACACGTTGTACAAACGTAATTTTTCATCATAATTCCCCCTATCCCTAAATTTTTATTAAGCTGCTTTTTTATGTTCAATTAATAAACTTATAAAAGTAAGTAAATAGACAAATGTAACCGATAATGGAATTACAGTAAATCCTTTTTCGCTTCTACAACATTCATCTCACCATCTCCCCTAAAAATATTTGTACTATAAAGTCACCTCAACCTCACCCATCCAATAACGCCAAGCTGCTAAATAATCTTCTAAATCTTTCGGGTGGTGCCGTAAACATGTATCTATACGCAAATATAATCCTATGACTATCTCTTCATATAAATCACGGTCATTTTTATGAAATACACATTGTTTCATCGCATAACCAATCGTTTCTTTTGTTAAATCTTCCGGAGTTGAACAGAACGCATAAATTAAATCATATATAGGATCTCCTAACACTGGTAAAGGATCAATTACACCGTGCAGTTTATTCTCTTGAAATATAAAATTATGAAATCCAAGATCACCATGCAATAAAAATGGCTGATTTATTCCAGTCCCCCTACTTGGACTATTTGCTAACTTAAAAACCGTTCTATACGCTTCCTCACTTATGTAACGTCTTACATTTTCATGAGCTTCCATCACATTTGTCGTTAAAAATTCATTCCAAGATTGAACTAGGTTTTCTTTCCATCCCCAGCCATCAATCTCTGTAGCTACTTCATACTCATTGATAACTTCTTTTACAAGTTTACAAAGAACACTCCGTTTATAGCCTAGTTTGCAAGAATTTGTGCCCTCAAGGAATGAGTAAACAATATAGCGATTTAAAGGTTCCTTATAAAAAAGCTTTGGAAATAATTCATCCTTTTTATAAAACTGAAGAAAATAAGCTTCTTCACGTATGACATCCGATTCATTCAACTTTACAACGTATTGTTCATCTAACAAATATATAGTACTTGTTGTTCCCCCGTTTAACACTTTTACACTATTTGGATAATGTGAAATCACTTTCTCCTTAACTAGTTGTGCAGTGATTATTGAAATATCCATTCTCTCACCCTTTAACTCCGAATATTCCCTTAATTCAAAAGACAACTTTACTATTATTTGACAAACATAAGGGAATTCCTCCTAAAAATCTTAATATAACAAAAGATAATTTTATTTCATTGCAACTGCGTCTTTCAATATTCCATCATATAGTTCATTCCATTGATGGTAATGCGATGTAATTTCTTCACTCCAAATGTTCTTCATTTAATCTAGTAATTTCTATTGAATTATCTCTTTCTTTTAACTTATGAGCCAAACTTTCTACACCAAACACTTCTGTAAACGTATGACTGCCTACAATTAAATTAATCCCTTTAAATTTCGCATGTTGCACTGTATATAATGTTTTTTCACCTGTTATGTACGTGTCACACCCTTTTTCTAATGCACGTTCAATCAAATTTGTATTGTTTCCTGCACCGGTTAAAATCGCAATCCGTTTTACTGGTTTATCGTGATTTCTCCAGCTCTTCACTTTCTCTTCCATTTTTTCTTCAAGTTTTCCAACTAAGTTTGAAAAAGGAATCGCTTCTTTATATTCTCCTATTCCCGGTAGTTCTTCTTCCTCATACGTGGAATATTCCAGTATTGTATCTATCCCAATTCCGTTAAATAACGATGTACATGTGCCAAACTTTACAAAATCTAACGGCAAATGAACCCAAAAATGATTCATTTCATATTGCTTCAATTTCTCAATACAAGCCTCTTCCATACCAAATAAAAAACTCCACGGCGCATGATGTGTAACTATCATATCGACTCCATTTCTATACGCTTCTTCAATAGTTTCTAACGTTAAATTTGTTGTGTAACCGATTTTGTGAAATTCATCTTTACTTATATGAGTAAAACCATATTCATCATCGCCGTATTTATGAAGATGCTCTCCAAATAGTGATGTTATATGTTCGTTAAACTTCTTTATATTCATTTTATTTCTCCTTTCATTTACTTTTATATTTCAAAAATAAGGAAATACTAAATAAAAACGTTACATACATATAGGAGGACACCATGAAACCTGAATTTTTAAAAGCTGTACATGATGCCATTGGAAACGTCGAACATATTCATATAGAAGAAAGCGGTGCTGACAGCTTACTTATCCATCATGATGATGCACAGCAATTACAACAAGTCGCTAAAACGCTAGAAAATAACAATTTTCGCTCTGCTTTAAGAACAACCGGAGATGCTTCGTATATTGAAGTGTTGAACAGATAATGAAAGTCCGGATGTATGCCGGGCTTTCTTTTTTATATTAAAACTTCAAACTCTTTCACATACACCGCTGTTCCAGCAATATCTATTTGTAACTTTTCGTTTTCTATCCCTTTCGTTACATAAACAGTGACACGGCCATCTTTATTTATTTCCTGTCCTTGCTCAACGATTAAACCCAATTCATGTTCAAAATCTTTCTCTAAATACTCCGCATAATACGCTCCCATTACACCTGAAGCTGTTCCTGTCACTGGATCTTCAATCGTCCCAGCATAAGCTGACGAGAAATGACGGCCATGCATTTGTGCTAGTTCATCATAAGTTTCTAGACAAATTGGGTGAATAGAAGCATTAGGTATTTCTTTTAATACCGATGGAAATGCAGCATTATTAGGTTTCATTCTCTCACACGCATCTAGATTTTTAATCGGCACAATTACAGTCCAGTTTCCTGTACTTCCATATACTATCGGTAAACTTACATCTAAATCATTTACTTCTAAACCAATACTATGAGCTAATTCTTCTTTTGAACCTGCAAAATCTTTAAACTGAGGTGCTGTCTGCCTCATTTTAATAAAGGTTTCTCCATTTTCATTTACACCTATTTGTATCGGTAAAATCCCTGCCTTCGTTTCAATCCTAAGGTTACTTTTCTCTTCTAATAAACCTTTTTCGCGCAAGGCATATATCGTCCCTACTGTCCCATGACCACATAAATCCATTTCAAAACCAGGTGTAAAATAGCGCATTCTTATATCTCCTACTTCTGAGGAAAGAACAAAAGTTGTTTCGTTATATCCAACTTTTTCAGCAATAATTTGCATTTCCTCTTCCGTTAATCCATCTGCTTCTAATACAATACCTGCTGGATTTCCCTTATTTGGTTTATTCGTAAATGCGTCGTAATGAAATACGTTTATAGTCTTCATTTTCTTTCCCCTTATTTGTCCATTTCTTTATTTTTATAATCAATAAGAAAATTGATCTAACCAACTTTCATAATCATCATTTTGGAACGGACGGATCATCAGTCTCTCTGTCTCTACCTGTAATAGCGGTAGCTTCATTTATATCTCTTCCCTCAATTATTTTTCGAATATTCTTTATTATCTTACACAAAATACAAAATCTAGTAAATCATTATGTTTTTGATACATAAAAACCCAGTCATGCCTTATACATAACTGGGTTCTCCATCGTTTTATAATTTTCTATTTCACAAGAACCGCATCTCGTAATTCCCTCTTCAACACTTTTCCTAAAGCGTTTTTCGGTAACTCGTCTATGAATAATACTTCTGGTATTTTATAACTTGCTAACTTCTCCTTACAATACTGAATAATACTTTCTTCTGTTAATGTTGTTTCGCCATCCTTCACAATGTAAGCTCTCGGAACCTCTCCCCAAAAGTCATCTGGAACTCCAACTACTGCAACTTCTAAAACACCATGTATTTCATGAATAACATCTTCTACTTGATCTGGATATACGTTGTCACCACCGCGTATAATAACGTCTTTATATCTTCCCATAATATGCAGGAATCCATCATCATCTATCATGCCAGCATCGCCCATGTTAAACCAGTTATCTTTTACTACCTTCTTTGTCGCCTTTTCATTATTCCAATACCCTTTAAACATGTATGGACTTTTCACATGAATCTCTCCAACTTCATTTGTTGTTAGTTCATGTCCTGTTTCCGGATGAACAATTTTCACCTCTACATTTTTCAAGGTCTTTCCTACAGAAGACATCTTTTCTTTTCCCATCATTGGATGCCATGAGGTTACAACCCAACCTTCTGTACTACCATAACCTTGCACCATATATATTCCTTTTTCCATATATTTTTGAATGAGTGTTTCTGGCACTTTTGTACCACCGCTTTGTGCTACTTTAAAGGTTGAAATATTACGTTCTTTTTTATTTAATTCATCAAGCATGTAACTATAAACAGCAGGGAACGCAAGCATCGTAGTAATTTTCTCTTCTTCAATCTTATCCCAAATAAGAGTAGGATTCGAATCAGCTAAGAAAATCATCGTAACGCCATGATAAATACAATTTAAAATAGAAAGCACGCCACTCATATGGAACAATGGATGCACAGATAAAAAGCGTTCACCTGCTGGGATTTCTCTTTGTCCCGCAATTTCAGCAAAATAGTGATGTAAGTTTTTATGTCCAATTACACATGCTTTCGCCTGTCCAGTCGTTCCTGAAGTAAATAAGTAAATGGCGTCGTCTTCTTCATGAACTTCTACGTTCGGTTCTGTCGTTGGCTGTTTTTGCAGCTCTAATTCAAATGAACCAAAACCTTCTTTTGTCGTTTGAATTACATAAGTAATTTCTTTAACAGCATCAACATTTAATAACACTTCACTAAATTCTTCATCAATAACTAACACTTTTAATTTCGCTTCTTTTACAATCGTTTCTAATTCATATACAGTAAGCTGATGATTTAGCGGAATAAATACCGCTCCAATTTTTAAACTTGCCATCATAACGCTTGGAAATGGGTGATTATTTTTGCATAGTATTCCTATACGATCTCCTCTTTGCACACCATTATGTAACAAATAATGTGCAAGCTGATTTACTCGTTCATTATATTGCTGAAACGAATATCTTTTCTTCCCTCCTACAAGCGCTTCCAAATTTGGTGACTGCATTGCTCTCTTTTGTAATAATTGTCGCATCGTTCTCAAGTAAAACTCCCCTTTATATATGTTAGGTTTTTTATTTTACCAGATTAACTATTAATTTACTAAAGATTACACTTAGTGAATATAAGAAGAATATAAAATAGCCATTTACTTCACAAGTAAATGGCTATTTTTCATTATATATTAGAATACTTCTTGTTCATTACATATTGCACATACTCAGGTGCACTTTTATCAATCTCTTCATCACTTAGTTTATATTCTGCACCATATAAATAAAAGGAAGGTATAAATTCCATACCTGTATATAGGCATGTAGCTTGGAATGGTTTCGTCAACTCATCCATTGTAATCCCACTATTTTCATAGTCTTTTTCTAATCCACCTATAGAAATAGCTACACCAAATTCTTTCCCCTTCACTTTATCTCCTTGTGATCCGTACGCAAATCCATATGTTAATACATCATCGAACCATTTTTTTAATAATGGTGGTGTGCTGTACCAGTAAAGCGGAAATTGAAATATATATCTGTCATGTTCTACTAATAACTTTTGCTCTTCTTCAATATTAAACTCCCAATTAGGTGCCACCTTATATAATTCATGCACCGTAATTTCATCTGAATGTTTCTCAAGTTCTTCTATCCATCTTTTATTAATTTTTGATTTTTCAATATGAGGGTGTGCTACAATTACAAGTGTTCTCATCATTTTCCAGCCCCTTTATAAATTAATCAATCCTTTACGTATTAGTATGAATGAGTTACATATAATTGAAAAGTACGTACTTTCAGGTACTATAGGAACCTTGAAGTACCTTTGGAGGTGTTATATGAATCAAAATGATAATTGCCCAATTGCAACAACACTCGATGTAATCGGTGGAAAATGGAAAGTTCATATTTTATGTATTTTGTCGGATGGAAAAATGCGAACAAATGAAATTAAACGAGAAATCCCAAACATTACACAAAAGGTTCTTACACAACAACTTCGGCAACTTGAAGCTGATGGGATTATCTATCGTACCGTATATCAAGAAGTACCACCAAAGGTTGAGTACACCATAAGTGAATACGGAAAATCTTTAATGCAAATAATGAATGATCTGTTTGAATGGGGAAAAGATCATCAGATTAAAAGATTACATGACTAAAAAAGCACTATATACTTTGTTTAATCCTCAACGTTCATATTTTTTATTTCTATAAAGTTTATTTTCATCATTTTTTAGCTAACTTGTTTTCTTAGATTGATGGACGTGACCCCACATCCATCAATCTAAAAAGATACAATTAGAAAAATGAGATTTCTATAAAATTTCGCATATAAACACTACTTCCGCCTCGTTAAGCGCTCGCTCTACTTTTTCTAATCTCAATTGTACGTAAGCTATAAAGAAGCACCCCTAAACCGAGAATTTTTTCATTATTAGATGCATTAGAACCTAAGGTAATAGTAGGTACATTTAAACCCATAAACCTTCCACTCCATTCTATAGGCATATAAAAAGATACTCCTTAAAAATAAAAAACGCTATTCTCTCTGTAAAATCATAGAAAAGAATAGCGTTTTTTATTTTGAAATAGAAGTCATTATTTAAACTAAACATGCTAATATTGATTTTGTACGATTGTCAGTTACCTCATAATAAATTTCTAATCCTTTCCGAGTACCTGTAACCATTTTAGCAGCTTTTAGTTTAGATAAATGTTGACTAATTGTACTTTGAGGCATTTGTAAATCCCCATACATTGTTGTTACATTAGTAGGACCTTTTGCAAGCATTATTTTTACTAAAGATAGACGAACTGGATGCGCCAATACCTTTAACACCTCAGCGATTTCTTGAAACATTTCTTTTTTTTCTTTCATCTTATTTCTCCCCTTTTATATACATATTTATGTTATCCATATATATAATTCGAAGGTATATGCGTTTTTGTGTCCGTCATTTTAAAAAAATATAAAAAAACTTTAATCCGAAACTAAAGGATTAGCTTAACATACTGTCTCACTATTCATAATGAATAGGAATCTCGTTATAGAAGGAGCAGTTTTTATGCTACAACTCTACATTCAACTAACTAAAACTAATGAAAAAAAGAGCAGATAGTCCGCTCTTTTATGATGCCTCCTTATGTTCCGTGGAATGTTTAACACTCCCCAGTCTCTTTAGCTTATTCCACCCTACCGCTACTCCTCGAAGCGATGAGAATATAGATTTAATGACAACATAAGTCATAAATTGACGATAAATAAAACGTTGTAAAATTAACCATACTAATGGTTTCGGATTTTCTTCCTCTAATTTAAATGCGAACAGAGAAGCGAAAAGATCCATTAAAAAGAATACAAAATAAAATCCTAAAACTTTTAGCGGATTACTACTAAATAGTCCTATAATCATTAATATATCTGCAAAAGGAGCAATGAATTGCAGAACATATTGGAATAACCACATGTTAGGCAGTGCAATAAACCCTAACGTTTTATGTTTTGAATTACACAACGCTTTTCGATGTTTCCAAAGACATTGAAGTGTACCATATGACCAACGATATCGCTGTTTAATGAGACTTTTCACATCCTCAGGTGATTCCGTAAAAGCATGCGCTTTTTCTTCATATACAATTCTATGCCCTTGACGTAAAAATGTAATAGTAAGATCGGTATCTTCTGCTAATGTATCTTCGCTTAAATATCCAGATTCAACTACATTCTTCTTGCGCCACGCCCCAATAGCTCCTGGAACGACTGTAATACAATTTAACTCATCAAAAGCTCTACGTTCTAAATTAAACCCTGTAATATACTCAACATGTTGCCAAGTAGTTAACAAATTCCGTCTATTCCCCACTTTGACATTACCTGAAACTGCAGCTACATTCTGATCTTCAAAGTGTCTAACCATTAAAGAAATAGCGTCTTGCGCAATAATAGTATCCGCATCTAAAGTGACAATGATTTCTCCTCGCGATTGTTGAAACCCTAGGTTCATTGCCGATGATTTCCCGCCATTTTCTTTCTGAATGAAACGAACTTTAGGGTGTTTATAAAATGTTTCTTTCATTACTTTTGACGTACCATCTGTCGATCCGTCATCCACAACAATAACTTCAAATTCTCTATAATTACTATTCAAAATTGAGTGAATCGTCTTGGCTATCACCTTTTCTTCATTATATGCCGCTATGACAACACTAACAAAAGGTTGATAAGACGAATTAATATAGCGAGATAACGTTTTTCTTTTCTGCTTCCATGCAAAATAAATTAAGAATAAAAATCGAAAAATCCCTAATCCAATAGCAATATAAAAAATAGTAGTTAATATATGCTTAAAATATCCAGCTCCTGAAAAGACAGCTTTATTGTAAAGTAAATATTGCTTCCCCTCAGAAGAAACAGGAGGCATAATTTCATCTCGTTCTTTATTCATTAAATCTGAAATTGTTACAAAACTATATCCATGCTTTTTTAGGTCTTTAATAATGATTGGGAGCGCCTCTACTGTATGTGTACGATTCCCTCCCGCATCATGGAGAAGAATAATATTTCCCTCTCCCTTATAAATGGGATTAAGAGCACGCTTTACTAATTCATTTGTTGATGGTGTTGCCCAGTCTTCGGGATCAACTTTTTCCGCTACCATTGTATAGTTCATATTTTGTGCACGTAAAATAGGCAATATTTCATTTGATGAATCTGGGTTAGCATCCGCTTCATATGGCGGTCTAAATAAAACCGTAGAATGTCCAGTTACTTCCTGAATTAAACGTTGCGTCGTATTAAGTTCTACTTTCGTTCGTAGTAAAGACGTATCAGCTATGTTAGGATGCTTGAAAGTATGATTGCCAATTTCATGCCCTTCATCGTATATTCTTTTTACAATACTAGTATTTAGTTGTGCGTTTTCACCAAGTACAAAAAAAGCAGCTTTTATTTGATTCTCTTTTAATATATCTAAAATTTCTGGCGTATATTTCGGGTCTGGTCCATCATCAAATGTTAATACTACTTGTTTCCCATTTGGTTTTCCATATCGTTGCACTTCATATGCAGATGGTAAGGATTGATATACTTCATCTGTAAGGTAACCATCTTTGCCTACTTTAAAATCTCTCAATCCATTTTTTCTTTCATTCTCAATCTGTAAAATTTCACCTTGTCCAGAATAATTTACTTCATCTAAACTATTGATTTTATGTAATACATTAGGATTTTTTTGTGCCTCAATCGGATTTTTTAAAACTTTCCATATTGTAGGGTCTTCTGCTCCTAGTCTCCATAACGCAAATCCCTTTGCATTATTGTCCATTGCGATTTTCACTTGATTATAAAGAGTTACACCGTCTAAGAACCAAGCAGTATGTTCTTTCCCTTCTGTTTTATACCTAAAATAAGGGTTTCCACTCATTTTATCCCATTGAATTTTCATATTTGAATCATGAGCCATTGCCATAACTTCTGAGAAAGTTAAAGACTTAGCAGCTTCTTTACTATTTACTTGCCAATCATATCCATAGTTACCGAAAGCAACTACAAGCTTATTAGACGGAATATTCAGTTCTTTCAATGTATGTTGGAACCACTTATTTGAAGCAATTGGTCCTGGTTCCCCGGCTCCATAGTGCTCATCGTACATCATTACAATCATTCGATCTATTATTTTTGCTAACGCACTATAATCAAAAGCCTTATCATTAGCTGGAACATCTTGTGTAACGAGCAAATCATGTTGATGAAATTCCGTAGTAAGTTCTTTCATAAAATTTGTTAAGTTTTCTCTATCACTTTCAGGTACGGCCTCAAAGTCAATATTAATTCCTGAAAAATGATTCTTTTTAACTTGGCTTACTAAATCATTAATAAACTTTGTCTTTACATCATTTGAGGAATTCAGTAACTTATGAATTAGCCCACTATCAGGACCAAAAGCTTCCTCAGTATAGTTAGTAAGCAAAGGCATAATCTTCACTTGATTTTTTTCTGCCAACTTTACTATCTCAGGTTTGATCTCACTTCTAATCGTTAAATCTGCTTTTAAATGATACCACTCTGGTACTAACGTAGTTAAGGAATCGATATTTTCTTTTAAAGAAGCGGTACTATTTTCATCCCAGTTTACATAAAAACCATACACTTCTTTAGGTTGTTTACTATCCTTCGGCGGATTCACCAAATTTTTATTATCCTTCGTTTCGGTATTTGGTTTAAATTCTTCCTTCTTTAACTGCTGATCACTAAGTTTTTGATTAATTGGTACAAGTTTAGTATCTTGTTGTACAGCGGTATTCATATTTGGAATTTCTGGTGTTGAAAAAATACTTTGAAAGAAAAAATAAAATACAACACCTACACTAACTATTGAGATACATAGAAACCAAATAAAGGCTATGTTTCTCCTTCCTTTCGGATCATAAAAAACAGGTTTTTCTTTATCTTTCTCTTGTTGAATGTTTTTCTCCATTATATTTTTCACATACTCCTTCTTAATAGAACTATAAAATAATAAAGTGCAACTCTAATCAGCCCTCACCAATTGGGCATTTACAAGCAGCCCAACTCCCACCTAACTTCTTTGCTCCAGCCAAATTTTGAGATGGGAGTTTTACTGCCCACAATAGCGAGAGAAATCCTTTTAGCTTTGAAATGAATCTCTCACTTCCATATTCTATTGATTCTTCTTTTCATTCCCTTGCTGGTGGCCTCTATTTTCTTGTTGAGACCCCCTACCATTATTCCCTTGCTCGTTTCCACCATTTTCTTTCTGGGATCCTCTTCCATTGTTCCCTTGCTGATTCCCATTATTTCCTTGTTGAGGATCTCTTCCATTGTTCTCTTGCTGATTCCCATTATTCCCTTGTTGAGACCCTCTTCCGTTGTTACCTTGCTCGTTCCCATTATTTCCCTGTTGTGATCCTCTTCCGTTGTTCCCTTGACCATTTCCATTATTCCCTTGTTGTGATCCTCTTCCGTTGTTCCCTTGCCCATTTCCATTATTCCCTTGTTGTGATCCTCTTCCGTTGTTCCCTTGCCCATTTCCATTATTTCCTTGTTGTGATTCTCTTCCGTTGTTCCCTTGCTGATTCCCATTATTTCCTTGTTGAGATTCTCTACTGTTATTCTCCTGTTGATTCCCTCTATTTTCTTGCTGAGATCCTCTTCCATTGTTTTCTTTTATTTGCTTCGATGGCTGTCCCTCTGTTTTCTTTTGTTCTTTCTGCTCTTGCTTTTCATATTTTTTTTCTTTTACAGGAGATAAATCCATTGATGCATCAGGAGATGACTCCGGCTGTGATTGCACCTCTTCTTCATTTTCCACCGGATTAGGCGGCGTGGCAGGAGGAGTAAGCGATTTGTTTTTCTCATTCTCTTGCTTTATATAGACACCTGTGCCAATTCCAGCTTTTCTAGCATTCTCTCGTACTTGCATCGTGCTACTTTGATATTCAACTGTAATATGTTTTAACTCATATTCTTTCTTCAATTCTTTCATTGCCTTTTCTAACTGTGGTTCTAGCGCCTTGTCCTTTGCAACTGCTGTTAGCATAACTTGCTTATCATTCGTTAAATACTTATCCTCTTGACTTTGCTTTATAATAGTACGTATTACTTCTTGTAATTGTTTATTTTCCCATTGCTTCAATTCTTTTAAAATACGCCTTCCATCATCATTACAAGCCTGTAAATCTATAACACGAAAATCCTTCGTTACGCTCACCTCTAAACTTGGATTTATATCAACTGAGACGTAAGCAAATACTTTTTCTTCTGGTTGGTTGTAGAAAAACAGCACTGCAAATAGAAAACAAGCAACAAGTATTAATGCAGGTTTTAAAAAGGAAGGGATCGAAAAATGCGATGCTTTTTGTTCTTGCTCATCAAATGAGATTTCCTCCCCAATCATGCAAGAATCCCCTTTTCTTTTACACGTAATAAACTCTCCATTTGGTGTTAAAACAACTACGCTATGCTTTTTTATATCCATCACAATTCCTTTATTCATCATGCTTTTCCCCTCTTATGTAATCCAGAATATATGTATAGTTGTTTGCAAAAATAATACACATTGCAATAATGTATTTTCTATGTCGTTCCAACGTTTTACGACTTACCCTAACACGCGGTTCAATATGTTTAAGCGGTAACTTTTTCTTTCGGAACAGCTCTTCCATCATTTCCTCTTCTTTTATAATAATTTTTACAATTTCTATTAAGTGCTCACGCGTATCACGATGCTTAGGAGATTCTTTAGCAAGCTCTGAGAATGTGATTTTAAACTCAGCTAGCACACTTTGAAAATGAAGAATTTCCTCCTTACGGTTACTATTTTCCATCTCTTTCATATACTCTGTAAGCGACACTTGCATTTCTAACATTTCCTCTTGCTCATCTTCTTTTAAAAAGACAAAGTTATGTTTAGACTCCTTACGTATATAGTCAATTACATCTCTTTTTATAAGAAGATCAGCAAACGCTAAAAAGGATTTTCCTTTTGTATAGGAATACTGTTCAATTGCTTCGTTAAACGCAAACAATCCAATGCTATATTCATCATCCTGTTCTGTAATATACCGGCGGCAGACAGATGAGATTGATTTTCTAATAAAAGGCTGATACTGTACGATAAACGCTTCTTTATCTTCTTCGTTGTTTTGTATGTTACATACGATATCTTCTATTTTCGGTTTTCTTAAGATCTTCATTACTAAACTCAACACTTGTAATCTCCCAGCCTCCTTCAAATAGCAAAATGGCCACTACAAAAGTGACCATTTAACCAGATTTTCTTGGTACTTTTCTTCGGTCTTGTTTTCTTGCTGTTAGTTATATTTTTCAAGCCTAACTTTTTCCAACGTTTTCTTAATGATTTTCCTTTTCTCTCGGCACTACAGTTAGGTTTGTATTTTTATCTACTTTCTTATTTTCTACCGTTCGTTTTGCTTATTCTTTTTCTATTTTATCTGCAATCCTTGAATAACTCTCCTCTATACCATTGGTAATTTCATCCTTTTATTTCGGATGCCCACCTAATCTAGTAATTTTATTAATGCTTCTATATTCTTTCATAGTCATTTTTCTTCTATTTATTTTCTTCACTATACATATTCGGAGGAATACATAGTTTTATGGGGGTCAAAAAATATTTTTATAAAAAAATACATATTTATTTCAAAAATAAAAACCACCAATTTGAAAAAGGATAATCAAATTGGTGGTTTTCTTATAATATCTATTAAATTAAGTTGGATTCTCATTATATCTAAAAAAGTACTAGCTATCCTCTGCCGCTTTTCTCCATTTTTATCTTTCTTGGTTATCATAATATGTCTTATCTGCGTATTTTCTATCATTTCCTTTTAGATAAGCTAAAATTACTTTTGGATTTTTAAGTAAAGTCCAGTCTCCATATGTATCAAATCTTCTGCATGAAGTTATCATTCCATTTTTAATAGTACCGAATTTCTTATTATTTTTCTTTCCCCACTCTTTTAAACGTTTAGCGAAATCTGCATCTTCTGCCATAAGCATGTTTTCATTAAATCCGTTGATTGCCATAAAGTCTTTTCTATAGCACCAAAAAATCCCTACAGATATAGCTCCGTACTTAAAAAGTAAGGGGATTATGATTAACATTGCGGAGAGAAATATTCCTAAAGATATTCTTTCAAACTTACCATTCACCCCACCACCAATGTATGTACCTGAAGCTAAATATTTATCCACATTAAACAACATAGACTCTGTCATTATGGTATCAGCGTCTATAGTAACGATTATTTCTCCACTAGCTATTTTAGCCCCTGCATTTCGAATTTTAGATAAGTTTTTATCGTTATTTTTCAATGTAATACAATTATAAGATTTTGCTATTTCCTCTGTTTTATCTGTACAACGATTTAAAACAACTATAACTTCCGTTTGCTCTTTATATGCCTCTGATGCCTTTGCAATTGAATCTAAACATTTTCTAATGTACTTTTCTTCATTATGCGCAGGAATTATAATAGAAAACTTCACATCTTTTTTCAAATTAACTCCTGAAGATTCGTTTGTCTCAGTCATAATATTCCCCCCTTATTTTATAAGGTAAATATCTACTATACATAAATTATATTAATATTTATTAGGTTATATTATAGAAACTGACGGTAAAGAAGCTCTTACTGTCGACGTTCAAAAGCAAGACGTACAGCAAGCCCCGTTAAAACACTTGCCATCATAAGAAATAAAACAAAGAAAGGCAGCGAGGTATAGGTCCATTTTTATCTTCATGGCTGGAATTATACCCCTTACCAAACTTCTAAATAAAATGTATAGCTAAGTAGTTACCTTATTTTTCAAAAAAATTCTGATTATTTCTTTTTCACTTCTTCTACAAATTCCCATGTCTCTCCGTTATCTTTTGATTGATAAAGTGCACTACTATCGCCATTGTAGTCTCCATCTGCCCCTTGTCCAACTAACATATTAAAAACCCCATCTTTCTCATATGGCATACTAGGTGAATCAAAAGGACTTATTGTGGACTGTGTATGATCTAATTTCACTTGATGCGGCGGATATTCTACCTTTTTAAAAGATACTCCCCCATCATCTGTGCGATATAACTCTCCTTCATTACCAGAAGGCCTAATTGCTCCTAAAAACCCAAGTTTATCATTTATAAAAGTGATTCCTGATACACTACCAATCCCCCCATTAAATGGGTCTGGATTGATAACCTCCCATGTTTTCCCTTCATCACTAGTCTTGCTTAATGAATAAAAGGCGCTCCCTAATGCTTTATCTGTCATATTTAGTTTATAACCAACTTCTTTCGATAGGAAAAACTGTTCTTTTTCATTCTTTAAATCTTGTTGTTTCTTCTCTTTAAGCATATCTTCTTTTGGAGGCGTCTTTGATTTACTCCAACTTGCGTCACTTATTAAATTATATCTAGCAGGGACTAGCTCTTGCTCTTTTCCAGGGACAAATATAGATACAGTATATCCAATGATATCAGAAGCTGCTTTTTTAAGACTCTGTCCCTTACCATCCTCAGTAATATTAATAATTCCCTCTGTATTGGATCCCCAATTTCTTTTTCCATAATAAATCAACCCATACTTACTTTCATTCCATTTTCTAACCGTTTGCTTAACTGGAATCGCCTTAACCGTTTCAATTAAAGGTTCTACTAATTTATCATCATTATAATCAGGCTTTGCGTATCCGTCTCGTATTATAGTAATATCTTCTGACTTCTTCTTATTATAAGAGATTAAATAAGTTTCTTCTTTCCCATCATCATTTTTCCCATAAACAAATGTATCAAACGCTGTGATTGTTCCATCTGAATGAAATGTAAGATCAAAATCAGTTGCCATATACAATTTCTTTGGCAAAGGATATTTTTTATTTATATCTTCAAAAATACCTTCTACTCCAGACTTATATATATTATTATGTTTAAGTTTAACTGACCTTTCATGTTTTAACTTTTCTATAAACCATGCCAATTTACCATTGTAATTTATTGCACTTTTATAAATCTGCATCCCATAAAATGATGTAATTGCAACAATAATGATAATAGAAATGGATCTCCATGCTATTGAATTTGTTAATTTTTTAGATTCATATTCTCTATTTTTTATCACCCGCATTGTAGTAAATGTAGTTATGGATATAAAAAGTACTATACATAATAACAAAATGTAAATATTATAATTCATTCTTCCGTACTTACAGTATAAGGCCAACTCATAACAAAAAATTCCGTATACAATTATTAGTATTGGATTTGTTACTAATGACAGAAGTATCCTTTTTGTATTTTCTCTAAATATAGAAACCACCCCTAATTACATGAATTACTGATATTAAGTATACTTTATTGTAAAGTAACAAAAAAGCTATTTAATCTTGCCGCAAAAAATACAATAGACATCTTTCTATTAAAGCCGTTTACAAATCTAGTTGTTTCATAGACAATGGATTTTTGAGTGAATACTAAAGTTGCTTCATTTATATGAATTACAAATCCAAGCATGATGCTCAATAAAAAAAATAAATCCTGCCATACGCCCCTACGTAATGGAATGAGAAATAAGATAAATTAAAATAGGCTCACCATAAACCTTCCTTCTTTATGTTACATAAAATTTCCTATTGTACATTTTATCCTGATTGGGGAGAGAAAAAATTAATATAAACCGATGCAACTAAGTAATATTATCGAATGTAGTGTAATCACATATTTCTCATTCTCTTAGGTAAGGACTAAAAATAACCTATCCATAGAGCTACTAAAACCACTACGAATAAAGCAAAGCAACATGTAATATTTCGAATCCACTTTTGTATATCACCAAAATACCTTTCTATAAATATAGCGTTGATAGTAAGCATAAGAAATAAAACAATGTAAGTAAAAGATCCCAATTTATCGTTAAATTTTTCATTAGTAAATGTACTTACATGAAGGAATAGAAAAACAAACGTTACTATGAATAGCTCAAATAATCTTTTTTTATTCAATCTGCCACCACCTTACAAAAATTCCCTTTTATTCCATTTTATCAGAACATACTGTGTAGCAGTATATGAATATTATATTCATTTCAAAAAGGCCAACAATACAAGATCGTTAGCCTCTACTTTCCATATTCGCACCTTTTATCACTTTACTTCCTAACAACCGGAATCCACATTTCACCAAATACTAAGCCATTTCTCTGTCCCATCTCAACCGTTGTATTCGGTCCACCAACATAGGCAAAATCCTTTGCTTCTGGTAAAGCTTGACCGAAGGCGATGCCAGTAAGCTTATTACTTAGCTCTTCAGCCGTTTTGTCTTCCCCTTTCACTACTAAGTATTCTCCCCTCGGAAACTGAATCACTCTAGATTCTTCTATTTGTGCTTCTGTCATGACACCCGCATAATACATCATTTTGTTATTCACCGCTTCGCTCACGGAAAAAATGTATTCATTTGTAGCTAAAGCTTTTAAAGTGTCCAGCCTTCCATCTTCTTTAACAGCCGACCAAAAGTCTTCCTTTTCTTTATTTATTCCAGCAAAGTCTGTGTATTCACTCTTAATTTCAGTTCCAATACCTAACACAATAAAGCTATCTTTTTCTTCTATAGTATAATTTTTCATGTTCAAAACCTGCCTCTTTTTTTATTAATCAAACGATTTATCTTTTCATCTGATACGTTTATAATACCTTTAAACCATGTCAAAAAATGATACTGTTTAGGAGACTAAAATGAAAAAAGTTGAACGGATTAATACAATGATGCGGTATATCAACAACCGCTCTCACTTTACAATTTCTGAAATTATACAAGAATTTAACATATCACGGTCGACAGCTATTAGAGACATTAGAGAAATTGAAGCTATGGGAATGCCACTTGTCACTGAAGTTGGGAGGACTGGGGGATATTTTGTTATGCACAACTCTATCCTGCCCGTTGTTCGCTTTACTGATAATGAAGTGAAAGCTCTTTTTATTGCCTTTATGGCTACGAGGAATCAACAACTTCCCTACCTAAAGAGTCGTCAATCTTTAGCCGAAAAACTACTAGGACTCATCTCAGAAACCCAGCAAGATGATCTCGTTCTTTTAAATCAACTCTTACTTTTCCAAGGGACTAACCCTCATAATCCCGATCTACTTGAGCTTTCTGATCTCCCCCATCCTATGTTAGAAAAACTCATTCAAATCCTTCTTTTGGATAACCATTTATTGATTACTATGAAAGAAGATGAAGAAATCAAGTCTTATCCAATTTATCTATTGCACCTTTATCAAGAAAAAAGCCATTGGATCATTGAAGGGTTTGACTTAAAAAAAGAAAAGAAGATGATGTTTCCTGTCGATGATCTCATTAATATCGAACCATACACGACGAACAAAAGGCTAAATAAGAAAAAGATTTTAGAAAAACTAAGTAAGAAGGACGAAATAATCAACTTGGTACTTGAACTTGGACCAAAAGCAATTGCCCAGTTCAAAAAATACCATCCTTTAAAAATTTCAATATCTTATACTAATCCTTACCAATCTACAGCCATTTTAAAAACTTTTATCAATGTTAACAATCCCGATGAAGTGACGGAAATAATAAATTGGCTGCTTTTTCTAGGGAAGGATATTAAAATCAAAGAAATACCCGATGAAGTATTAGCAGATTTACAAAAACGAGTGTGCTTATACATTCCATAAGCAGTGAGCCTCAAATATTAAGCTTTATCACTGGATAATTATCCTATTTTTAAATACCATTTCATTTACTACAATGAGAGCATGATAAATAATAAAAGCACGGAAAATCTCCCGTGCTTTTCTAAATATATATTATTCCTGAAGGTTTCGTTTATCACGTTTCTTACCCTAACTGACGTTTAAATGCTTTACTGGCGAAAAAGTAAGAGATGACCATTATACCTACGCACCAAGCGAGCGCAATCCAAATATCGTTTCCAACAGTTCCTTCATATAAAAGAGCACGAATCGCATTCACGATTGAAGTTACAGGCTGATTCTCTGCAAACGCACGAACAATTTTTGGCATCGTTTCGGTAGGCACAAAGGCCGAACTAATAAATGGAAGAAAAACTAGCGGGTACGAGTAAGCAGTCGCCCCTTCCATAGACCTCGCTTTCAATCCTGGAATGATAGCTAGCCATGTTAGCGCCAGCGTAAACATCCCAAGTATCCCAGCTACCGCGAGCCAATCTAGAATATTAGCACTGGAACGGAAACCCATTAAGAGTGCAACAAGAATAACCACCACGATAGTAAGTACATTAGCAACCAGAGAGGTTAGAACGTGAGCCCACAATATCGATGAGCGCTTAATAGGCATCGTAATGAAACGTGCCATCAGCCCACTCTTTACATCCGTAAAGAGTCGCACGGAAGTGTAAGCTACACCGGATGCGATAGCCATTAGCAAAATTCCCGGCAATAAATAATTAACGTAGTTTTCCGTTCCAGTTTTTATTGCGCCGCCAAACACGTAGACAAATAATAGCATCATCATAATCGGTGTAATCGCTACTGTAATAATTGTATCCGGACTGCGCATAATGTTACGCATTAAACGACCTAGTAATACACCTGTTTTACTTTTCATTTACATCTCCTCCTTTTTGCCAATGATCGAAAGGAATATTTCTTCCAATGTCGGTTGCTTCTCGATATACTCCACTTTTGCTGGCGGGAACATCTCTTTTAGTTCAGCAAGAGTACCTGTCGTAATAATTTTTCCGCCATGCAAAATAGCGATACGGTCTGCCAGTTGTTCTGCTTCCTCCAAGTACTGAGTCGTAAGCAAAATAGTTGTACCGCTACCAGCAAGTTCCTTGACTGTATCCCACACTTCGATTCGCGCTTCAGGATCAAGTCCAGTCGTTGGTTCGTCAAGAAAAATAACTGCTGGCGCCCCAATCAAACTCATCGCGATATCAAGCCGGCGCTTCATCCCGCCTGAATACTGATCTGCCCTTTGGTTTGCCGCATCAGTCAGGCTAAATCTTGCAAGTAGATTGTCAGCAACTTGAGCGGGATTGGAAACACCACGTAATTTGGCGATCATTATCAAGTTTTCCCTCCCAGTCAGCATACCGTCTAAAGCTGCAAACTGCCCTGTCAAACTGATACTTTGACGAACATGATCTGGTTGACTCTGTACATCAAATCCACAAATACTTACTTCACCGCTATCTTGCTTCATTAGTGTCGAAAGGATGTTGACCGTTGTCGTCTTTCCCGCTCCATTTGAGCCTAGCAGCGCGAAAATTTCTCCACGCTGCACCTCAAAATCTACCCCTTTTAAAACTTCCTTGTCTTTAAAGGATTTTTTCAAGCCTTTTACAGAAATCACTGCATGACTCATACTTTTTTCCTCCCTATAAAAATGTTTTGCGAAGACTATTTATTTACCTCTATCTATTTAGTATCACTGATATTCTGTATTACTTAGTACCGAGTTAAAAATATAACTGAATAGCTATGATGGCAATTCATATGTGTAACCAGCTAATCAGTCGGTACTACTTATTCCATTTATTTTTTTCTCAATTTCTTCATAATACTTTCATTCAAATCTTCACGATACTTGGAGACGTAAGTTTTAGCATTTGCCACTAGTTCGTCAGCAAAAGAAGCCACGTCATCCCCAGTAATGTCAAGCACTTGTCTTCCTTCCGCTGCACCCGCTTCGAACAAATCGATTAATTCATACTGTATGTGTAACATATCCATCCCGTTACCCGCTGAAAAATTCCACATGTAGTTTTGAATTTTCTTAAATACAAATTGGTAGTCCTCTGGCAGAGCCTCAACTCGTGCCATCATCATTTTGTACTCTTTTTTATCACCAATTAACTTTTTGAACATTTCTAACATCTTATTTTCCTCCTTTTTTATAAAACCGAACAAGAAATTTCCAAAGTATCGGCCGGAACATTTTATCTTATGAACCTATTTTGACTTCAAGACGTTAATTTTTGACGATACAAAATCCCATTTTTCCCAAAACAATTCAAGCTCCTGGCGGCCTTCTTCATTTAATGAATAAAACTTACGAGGCGGTCCCATATCTGATGGTTTCTTTTCAATATTCACAAGCTTTTTCTTCTCTAATCGTACGAGGATGGTATACACCGTACCTTCCACAACTTCGGTAAACCCAAGATCATTCAGGTGGCGGGTAATCTCATAGCCATACGTTTCACGGCGACTAATGATTTCCAGTACACACCCTTCCAGTGAACCTTTCAGCATTTCAGTTAAATTTTCCATGTCCTGATCCTCCTTTACCCCCTATTCTGTCTGACTTATATTCAGTATCACAGAGTACTAAGGCGAATTTTTTACTGAACAGTTTTTGTGAATCCGAACTATTCAGTATCACTTATTACATCTACATTGTATGACTAAGTAGTTATGGATGTCAACTTTATTTTCAAAAAAATTAAAAATCCGCTTTACCCTAACCGGATACAGCCTACTTTTTTTATTGTAAGGACCATCACACTAGCAAAACAGAACTGATTCAAAGTGTAATTTAAATCAGCTCTGTTTTATTGTTTTTATACCGATATATCTTGTTTTTTCACGATACAAATTGTTTCTCACTACCATTCCCATTGCATATAAAACATAAAGGCAAGTGCGGTCAGAGAAAATTTCCAGAGATTATCCGTACATGATACGAGCCCCTAAAATACAATTCTGTTAGAAATCTGTTCTCTATATTCTCTTTTATTTTATTTCTGATAGTTGATTAGCAACACTATCTAAAAATTTTTCTACCTTTTCTTTTGATGTATCCGGCGCATGATAACCGATCGTAAATGTAAGCCTTCCATTATAAGAGCTTGCTCCCATTGAAAAGAATGGTGCATACATAATAGGTGATGCCATATACCCGTCCTCAGCTTGAATTTGACCAAACTGAATAGGTTCCTCAGCAATCACTCCCAAATTTGTCAGTAATGGCAACGCCATCCCCATCTGTACAGCCTGTTCATATTGCTGATTATACATTTCCTTCACTGTAGATAGCTTCATTTCTGCCAGTAACTCCATTCCTGCTGCTGAAGAAAGACCTGGATTTTGAGACTTTATTTTATCCATTGATTGTTTAACTCGAACAAGAGTCTGCTTAAATGTTTCATCGTCTTCCATTTTAATCACTGGCATTTCCATACCGGATAAGTTGCAAATAGCACCAGTTGTATTATTAGGCAGATATCGACGTAAATCAATTGTCAAACCAATCATTTTTTCTGCAGTGCGAGGTTCTGCATACACAGTGAAATGTGATAAAACTCGGAAGTAAGCAGTCATGATTACATCATTCAAGGTAACCTGTTGTGCTTTTGTCCATTGGGTTAAACGTAGAGTTTGCTTATGGCTCAATCGCCGTACGGACATTTGGGGAAATTTATTTTTGTTAGGTTGAGATGGAAAAGACCATAACGATGCCTGTTGTTCTTGGTTAGGACGATACGCACTTTTTATGTCCGATATTCCAGCGTATTTGAATACATGTGATTGATCTCGACAACTCTCATTTCCCTCATCAAATTCCTTTATAATTTGCTTCTTAGACCGTCCCAATGAAAGGTGAGTATATATTGTTCCAAGCAATTTTATATATTCCTTGACTCCTGCACCATCTGAACATAGATGAGACAATTTCACAACTAACATATCTATTGTAGTGCCCCGTAATAATTTCGTTTGAACCATAGGCCCCTGAATACGATCACCAGGTTCCTTAATAAAATCTATTGCCATTATTTCAAGTTCTTGATTATTTCCTTCTGCAAAAAAGCAAATAGATGAGTTAGTGTCAGATGAATGTTCCTCCCAGTAAGGAATATCATTTTCTACAAACCGGCTGTTCAAAACTGGTTGCAATTGCAACGTTATCCTTACTGATTCTTCAAGTATTTCCTTGGATATACCTACAGGAAAATAAAAAACTGCATTAATTTGTTGATCTGCAGAATAAAGACCTAATACATAATTCATTCGATCTTGTGGTGTTACTAAATACTTTCTTTTCTCCATAATTCCGTCCCCCTTTAGGACTTTTTGTATAACCCTATTTTCCATATGCTTGTAATTTTTCTAGTCATTTTTCTTCAAGAGCTAATAACGCTTATTTTTCGAATTTTTAACGAAATCATCTTCTCCGTATTGGTTTCATTCTTTTTACAGGTGATATATTCATTATTTCATTGTTATCAACACTGCCTAAACTCACAATAAAACCAAACAAAAATAAATTAAGTTTACATATACATAAACATTTTATTATAACGTCTATAAATTATCAATACAGCAAATAAATCATTTTTATGTCTGTCAATAAAAAACAATATATTCAAGGTCCACTTCATAATAAAAGATTGACGGGCATGTAAATGTACCCATATCACTTTCAAAATAAGAATGAGAATTTTTTCAACAAAAATAAGATGCAGTTATTGATTTTACAGTAAAAAAAGCCCCTCCATTTTGAAAATGCGCAATCAAAATGAGTAGGGCTATTTCCAATTTAAATTTTATAAAAGAATGATTATCATAAATAATATTTTACTTTTTAGTCTACCTTATTATTTTCAATCCATTTTCCTAATAAATGAATGGATTTTATTCCTATAATTTGAGGTGGTATCGTTGGTTTTTAAAAATAGAAAGCTTATTTTCAAATCAAATGAAAAAGAGGTAAAATTATAGATATTCATGTAGAAATTTCGTTTTGGGGATACTTAAAATCTTAAGGTGATGGGCATGTGGTGTTATACTTTAAAAGCTCTATAAATTTTATAGATATAGCGATTTTCTTTATTAATAATCATTTGTATGTGCGTTTACTCACACACATACAAATGATTTATAAAGCCACAATTAAGTGAACACATCTTTTCCGTTACGATAACATCATAGCCATGTCTTCTGCTGCATTTGTAATTAGTTTTAAACCAAATGTTTCTTGTAATACATCAAGCACGCCAGGTGAAATAAATTCAGGAGCCTTTGGACCGATGCGAATATCTTGAATCCCAAGACTAAATAGCCCGAGTAAAATGGCAACCGCTTTTTGTTCAAACCATGATAGTACAATACTTACTGGCAATTCATTCACTTCACATTGAAAAGCATCAGCTAAAGCAGCCGCTATTTTCACTGTAGAAATTGAATTATTGCACTGTCCTAAATCAATGTAACGCGGAATTTCCGTACCAGGTACAACACCGTAATCCACATCATTAAAGCGGAATTTCCCGCAAGAAGTTGTTAAAATAACCGTTTCTGGCGGAAGTGACGTTGCTAATTCACGATAATATTCTCCGCCTTTTCCCGGTGCATCACAACCGGCGATAACAAAGAAACGCTTTATCTTCCCCTCTTTTACTGCATCAATAATTTCTGGAGCTAATGATAATACTGTATGATGATGAAACCCTGTCACTAACTGTTCATCCGACTCCATATGTACTTCTGGAAGTTCTAGTGCTTTTTGAATCAATGGTGTAAAATCATCATTTTCAATTTTTTGTACACCTTCTAAACCTGCAATGTCATATGAAAAGAATCGATCAGAGTACGAGCCTTTAATTGGCATAACACAGTTCGTTGTAGCTAATATGGCACCAGTAAATTTTTCAAAAAGGCGTCTTTGATCATACCATGCCTTACCGATGTTTCCTTTTAAATGTTTATATTTTTTCAGCTGCGGGTATCCGTGTGCTGGTAGCATTTCAGAATGCGTATAAATATTAATGTCTTTTCCTTCTGTTTGCTTTAATAGTTCTTCTAATGCAAATAAATTATGGCCCGTAACTACAATTGCTTTACCTTCTACACGATTTTGTGTAATTTGTACAGGCTCTGGCACACCAAAATGATTCGTATGTGCCTCATCCAATAACTCCATCACCCGTAAAGCTGATTTCCCAACTTTCATAGCCATATCAATATGCTCTTGTTCGTTAAAGTTAGAATTTGTTAATGTCATATATAAAGCTTCTTGTGTTGTAGCATCTACAAATGCATCCGTATACCCTAGCTGAGCAGCATGTGTGCGATAAGCTGCAATTCCTTTTAGCCCAAACACAATCGTATCTTGTAAACTCGCAATCGTTTCATTCTTGCCACAAACACCCATTACTTTACATCCGCCTGTTGGCGTTTGTTCACATTGATAACAAAACATATCATCCCACCCTCTCCCAATCACTCATTACACCTTAAGCATAATACCCATTGAAAAAAAGTGATGTGATATCAATCACAATAATATATAAAGATTTGTGACAGTTCATATTGTTGACATAATATTTTTATTGACATCAAAAAATATGCATTAGTGTGCACACATCTTTCGATACTTTTAAATAGCTAAATAATTAATTTGGAGAAATATATACAACAAAAAAATTTTTTTGAATCCCTTATACAAATAATTGCAATTCATCTCATATGAAAATAGCGTATTTTTTATTTTAAGGAACTATCATTTTTTTATTAAAGCCTTCATTGTAAACCTCTTTATTTACAATACATTTACACTATCTTAACATTACTTACATTATTTATATGATATATTTATATAGAAGCTACTTAAGAAATTTCATATACATTTTATCTTTATGATCTCTAATCTAATCAATAAAAAGATCATGTTATATTTTTATAACAGGGGTGAATTACGATGACTGAAACTTTAAAAACACTTATAATGCTTGATGCTACTTACGTTGTTATTGCAATTATGACAGTACTAGTATTTGTATACTTGGAATTAAAATCTCAGTAATATATGCTGACGTAATCGACAGATTCAGCATTTAAATATAGTTAGAAGAAAGAAAGGAGAAAATTATTTCTCCTTTCTTTTGTATTTCTACAATTTCTTATTTTAATAAATCCAATGTATGTAAAAGTAATCCCTTGTCTCCTACTTCTCCATGACCAGGTACTACCGAATTTATATTTCCATATCGCTTCAGCACATTCTCAATCGATGTAGACCATTCATTTACATACGCATCCGCAACATTTCCTAAATCTTTAGCTTCCGCAGATTTTACTAAACAGCCTCCAGCTAAAATTTGATATTGTGGCAACCAAATAACAATATTATCTTCTGTATGTCCTTTCCCTGGATAGAACGTTTCTACTTTTGTATTGCCAAACTTCAAACTCGTAATTATTTGTAAATCTCCAAGCGGCTCTTCATATCCACTGTTCTTTGCTAGTTCTGCGGTTAATGCTGTACTATGCGCTTTAACGCCTCTTTCTTTCAACGTTTTTATTCCGCCAATTCGATCAGCGTGCGCATGTGTAATAACGACATCTGTTACGCGCTTCTGAAATTTCTTTTCTACCATTTCTATTAGTTCCTTCGTTAATTTATCATCCCAAGAAGAATCAACAAGTACTAACCCTTTAGAAGTATTAAGAACTAGACCGTTCGAAGGAACTGCTTCTCCATTAAAATAACCTAACTCCGTATGAACCCATACATTCTTGTTTAACTGAGATATTGAAATGGTTCCCGTCTCATTTTTGATTACTGTTTGCTCTACCTTTTGTGATGCTTGTGCAGAAGAAATTGTGCTAACAAATTGAGTTGTTCCTAGTAAACTTACACATAATCCTACTTTTAACAACGTATTCTTTTTCATGTTATCAACCCTTTCTTTCAAGCTAAATAGTAATTACCTATATTAGACAATTCATCTCAAATGTTTGTTCCATCTTCATTTGCATACTTTTATGTAATTAACAAAAAAGCGTACAAAATTTTGTACGCTTTAAAACTTAATCTTCCATTCCATAATTCTCAAACTCTTCCTCATTCCCATAAAATACATTCAAATCAATATACTTTTCTTTTCCATTATAACCGCTTAATCTCCCGCGGTTCGTGTATTGCCAAAACGTCCATTTTCTCTCATCAGATAAACTCGGTTTTGTAAGAACACTACGAATCCATATATTACATTTTGGATACGCATCCTTTATATATAAATCATACGCCTCTTGCGTTGCATACAATATTACTTTCTTATCGTAATGTTTTTCTAGCATTTCAATCATGACCGCCAACTCTTTCGTAACATCTTCACGCTTAGGCGGATTATCTTTTTTGTTAGCGTAAAACTCAACATCAATCACGGGTGGCAGTGCTTGTTTATATTTTGGAACAGTTCGTATAAATTGCTTTGCTTGTGTTTCACCCTTACTATCGAAACTAAAAAAATGGTACGCTCCGATGCGCATATCTGTCTTATTCGCATTCGTCCAATTTTTTGAAAAGTACTTATCTACAAACGAGCTTCCTTCAGTAGCCTTTATAAACGCAAACTTCATATTTTGCTTTTCCAACTCTCTCCAATCTATATCTCCTTGATACGATGCGACATCTACACCTTTTATTTCATACTTATCAGCACTTATTTGATTCGGAATGAATATGCCTTGAAAAATTAAGTAAACGATAACACTTATTACACTAATTAAAGTAAAGATTCCTCCTATAATAAGCTTCTTTTTCATTCATATCACCCATCTTTACAAATTAAAATTCTACTTACCATTCGCGCTTTTTATTAATTTTCATTTTTTCTTCAAACGCCTTCTCTAAATCAATATTTAATTTATTTGCTAAATCACATACATTCCAAATTACATCAAACATTTCTAAACCGATTTCTCTTTTCGCATCTTGTATTGTATCACGCTTTAATATGACTTCCGCTAATTCACCTAATTCCGCCATCGTATATATCGTACGCTCTTCAATTGTTGTATCTTGAAATCCTTTTTCTTTACTGAAATTTGATACATACCTCTGAAACTCCACAATATTCATACTTAATCTCCCCTCATTACCAATACTCCATTTTTCTATTACACTTAAAACTAAAATTATATTTTGTTAAATTATAACATTCGGACTATAATTTATTTATAGCCCATTAACGGAGGTGTTTGCAATGACTCTCTTCGCTTCACCAACATTATTTATAGTAGCAATCATTTCATTTGCACTAGCTTATTTCATCGGAGTAAAGCAGTACACTTGGCTCTTATCAGGATTCAACGAACGCCGCGTGCCTGATAAAGTGAAACTATCAAAAATAGTAGGTCTTTATAATTTAATTGCTGGTGTCATTGCGACAATCGGTAGTGTCTTCACTACGCCTAATGTCACAATCGTTATTCCTATCACTCTAATTGGACACTTTATAATCGCGGCTTATGTAAATACACGCATGGTGCAGTAAAAAAGATCACCCAAATGGATGATCTTTTTTATAATTTATCAACATATTGCTTCGCTTCTAGTAAGGAAAAACCAAAAGCTTCTCTTACTCTCTTAACTGCTGTAATTTTTTTGCCTTCTTCTACAAGCTGGCGTAGTTCTTTATTAATTTCAGGTTCTCTTTCTATAATTCCCATTTCTTTCGTAATTAATTGTAATCTATCTTCAATTCTCTTTAAACGCGCATCATTTTTCTTTTCAATTGTAGTTAATTTTTCAGCGATATAAATGAAACCAACAGCTACTATCAGTATAACCATCCAGAATTCCATGAATGTTCCCCCTTACTAACTTTCATTTGCTTTATTCCACTAACTTATGTAAATTTTACCACAATACACATTTAATGTATAATATCACTATATCAAACTGTTAATAAAACCTATTATTTTAGGGGGACACTTTATGAAAAGATTTTTAAATACGTTACTTCAATTTGTAGTTCTTTCAATCGTGCTACATTTGTTATTTGATATAGTTGGTTGGCTTGTTTTCAATGCACCAATTAAAAACAAACAAATCATCATTTCTTTAATAACAATCTCATGGGTTATGTACATGTACCGAGACAAATTTTTTCAAAAGTTCACTTCAAACTAACTAAAAAAGAAAACACTTCATTGGTGAATGACGAAGTGTTTTCTTTTTTTTACTACTGTATAATAAAAATACTACTCTGTCTTTAAAGAAAGGAGTCACCATGAACTTAAAAAGTAGCAATATATACGAGAAAATGAACCAATATTCCGTTGCAGGTTTAAGCCTCGCTGTTATATGTAATGGCAAACTAGATGAAGCGACTGCCTTTGGAACACTTGAAGCTGGAACAACTAGAGCTGTTACTACAAATTCTCTCTTTAATTCTTGTTCTATCAGCAAATTCATCACTACAATGCTCGTACTAATGTTATCAGATCAAGAAATCTTGCATTTAGACGAAGACGTAAATGATAAACTCACATCTTGGAACATTCCTACTAATCTATTTACTTCACAAAAAAGCATCACTTTGAGAAACTTATTAAGCCATCAATCTGGACTCATTGATCCACCTAATAGTTTTGAACATTATACACCTGCAAAAGGCTTACCTAATATGTCTGAGCTCCTTTCCGGTAAAACACTATATTGCCCCGTACCTATAGAGGTAACTTATAAACCAGAAAGTGAATTTCACTACTCAGACGCAAACTTTTGTATAATCGAACTACTACTAGAAGATATTACAGGAAGATCATTTAGTCAGTTATTAGAAGAACACATCTTCCAGCCATTACAAATGAAAAATAGTACACTTTTTTCTCCAAAAGACATAGATAAAACCGATGTTTTTGCTTGCGGACATAATAAAGATAGAACTGTAACAAATGAGAAGTATCCATTTTATCCATTCGCAGCTGCTTCAGGTATTTGGACAACACCAACTGACTTATCAGCTTTAGTTATTGAAATCATTCATTCCTTACAAGGAAAGGGCAAACTAAAACTTTCTCAAAAATTAGTAATAGACATGATTTCTCCTCAAGGTTGCTCAAAATGGACTGGATTAGGTGTTTTTCTAGATAATTCTAATGAAGAATTACAGGTTTATTCACTCGGATGGGGCGTTGGATTTCAATGTATGATGGTTTGTTATCCATACTGCGGGAATGGTGCTGTTATTATGACTAATTCCGATTTAGGTGTTCATCAAATGGAAGAGATCATTGGTGAGGTTGTAAAAACGTTATCCTTATAATGAAAATAAAGAAGCTGTTCCTTCCAGCTTCTTTATCTATATAACATTTTTCGCAACAATTTTTATATGTTCTGGTGCGATAATCTCCGTTATACTTTCTTGGAAATCTTCCCGCAACATTTCTTCCAAATGTTCTAACTGCACTTCAACATGAGTGCATTCTAAATTATGTATATTTAACAGTGCATAATGATCTTTTTTCTTAATTACTAAATATTGATTTTCCTCTGTCACAAGTACAGAACCTAATCGGACTCCTAGTAAGCGTTGATCATCAAACTTCATAATTACTTCTCCTTCCCTCATATAAACAAAACTACAATGAAAATAATTACATTTATGGAAAAACACGCTTATTTAGACTATATCATAATTTACTAAAATAGAAATATCTTTTTCTGTTTTAATAAAAATCCCTATTTTTTCATATATTTCGATACAAAAAACTTTCTCAACATTAAATTTGAATTTTCAGTTTTTAATTCTATGAAAATCTATTATAATAAAGTTAATAAATGTTTGACCTCTCCTAATTCATGTACATATGGATGATCAGTAGTTATTGCTACTGATCTATTTTTTTGATTTCAGAAAGTACATACTCTGCATCCTTTCCTACACCACAAATAAGTGCGGAACCCCTTTGAGATTGCCAAGGTAAACCGATATAATACAATCCTTTTACTGGACTGATTCCCTTTATATGATTAGGAAATCCTTTCTCATTCACTGCCTGTTCAATTTCAATCCAATTATAATTTTGTACAAAACCAGTTGACCATATAACGCTTTCTGCACTATAAGTATCACCATTCTGAAACATAATGTTATTTCCTGATGCACTTACTACTTTTTCTTGCAGTTTGATTGCTCCATTACGAATAAGTTTCTTACCTTCAAAACCGAAAATAGGGTCCTTTCTCTTCTGAAACCATCTTCCCCTCTTTGTATTTATTTCAGCGTACAATAAACCCACTTTTTCTAGCAGATTAAAAATACTTTTTCCAAAAAGTTGTAACGGTAAAAACGTTAAAGGATGACTAATAGACACCGTAACTTCATGAGTCTTTGCCAGTTCTACTGCAATTTGCATTCCTGAATTCCCACCACCTACTACTAGTACTTTTCCCTTAGGAATTTGTGATGGTGATTTATATTGTGATGAATGTATTTGAAAAATATGTGATGATAGATTTGCTGAAACTGAGGGAATAAACGGTTGCTGAAAAGCACCTGATGCGATAATAACTTTTTTCGTTTGTAAAATTTCTGTAGGAGTATGTAATTCAAATATTTCTTTTTCTTTCTTTATTTGTAGAACTTCCGTTTGTAATTGTACCGGTAATTGAAAATGTCTTGCATATTCTTCTAAATAAGTTGCAATTTCATCTTTATATGGAAATTCATTTTTATATGGAAATTCATTTTTTTCACCTATTAACGCCATACCCGGCAAGCTACTGTAAGACCTTGGGGTAAAAAGCTGCAAAGAATCATATCGATTTCTCCATGAATCACCAACTCGTTTTCCTGCCTCAAGTAATAAAAAATTATACCCTTCTTGCTTCAAGTAATATCCCATTGTTAATCCAGCTTGACCCGCCCCAATAATAATTAGATCTTTCATTCTAATCCCTCCTCTTCTTAAACATATGAATACTTGTTCATATATTCATACGTTTCCATAATCATAACATTTTCTTTTTATATGATTCAATATCTACTCAAAATAAAAAAGAGCAGTTCACTGCTCTATGAACTACTCTTCATTCCATTTCTACAATTTTTCCTCGTATAGTGTAATTCTATTTGAAAACGGATCAATTACAGTTAATTCAATTGTACCCCAAGGTGTTTTTTCTATATTCGGCTTCGAATAAGCATATTCTTTACTTAATACTACAGAATGATAATCCTTTACATCATCTATTTTGATCCGAATCGCACCACCTGGTGAGGCATCACCATGATGTTCTGATAAATGTATCACAGCATCCTGTAACGAAATTTGCAAATATAATGGCATATTTTCCTCATACCGATGTTCCCAATCCAGTTTAAATCCTAAAAAACCTAAGTAAAATAGTTTTGCTTTTTCAATATCAAAAATTCTAAATATAGGTGTTATCATTTATACTCTCCTCCTATTTATAAACATCTGCTGCCAATTCTCCCAAAACTTCCACGTTTACTACTTCAAAACAACCATCATTCTTCTTTATTATCTCTTTATCACAAAAAACATTTAATGTGCGCAACAAATGCCGATAGCTCGTTCCTAACAATTCCGCTGTTTCCGTTAAATTCCCACTAAATACAATTCTATTTCCGTGTTGTACTGCCCGTTCTCCTGCTGCTAACATGTAACTCGCAAGTCTATTTTCAAGAGGATATAGTAAATTAATTGTACTATTTTTTGAAAGCCGATTTAACTTATGCGCTAACGATCCGCAAATACATCGTAAAAATTTCGCATCATTAAATATTTGATTTCTCACTTTCCCTAAAGGCAAACCAACACAATATGAATCTGCCATCACTTGTACGTTTGAAGTTGTCTTTTGAGAATGAATTAACTCCACATCTCCTAACAGCTGCAAGCTATCATAAAAGCATAATAATACAGATTTCCCGTTACTTAATGTATTAAACGCTTTCGCTTTTCCTTCAACGAAGAAAAATAAATAATCTATCTCTTCATTTTCTCTACAAATAAACTCATTCTTTTTAAAAAATATAAGTTCCATATATAGCTTCATATCATGACTAAAAAATGAATCAATATTATTTTTCTTCATATACTCTGCTAATTTAATAGAATTACATACTTTCTTCATAGTTCCCCACCTTTACAACTCATCCCCATTGTAATCAAAATTTTCTTCTTCCACTATGACATATGTCATAACAATACACAATTTCAGCATGATACAGTCATTACAAATATGAAATACAAAGGGGATATTACATTGTATAACTTTCTTTCTGTCTGTATTGGTGTGCTCATCGCCGTTATGCTTCCATTGAATGGAATTTTATCCGAGTTAATTGGGAAGTATACAGCAAGTGTTGTCATTCACCTTGTCGGTTTAATTGCAGTTATTTTCGTTTTAATCATAAACAAACATAAAATCCATTTTGATAAAAGTATTCCACTTTTTTTATATAGTGCTGGAGCGATTGGAGTATTCACTGTTCTTTTTAACAATATAAGTTTCTCCGTCCTTGGTGCCTCTATTACGATCGCATTAAGTTTACTCGGTCAATCCATTGCTTCCATCGTTATTGATCATTTCGGTTTATTAGGAATGAAAGCTGCAAAGTTTGAAAGGAAAAAACTAGTTGGATTATGTTTCATCTCTTCTGGAATTATAATCATGACAATTTATTAATGGGGGCAAGAAAATGTTATATATTACGATCGCTATTTTAGCTGGTGTTTCTATCGTCGTTGCTAGAATTATTAACGCGAATTTAGCAAAGAAAATTGGAAACTGGGAAGGCACGTTTTTCAATTATATTACTGGATTATTTTTCTCTATGTTATTTTTAATTTTCAGTTCAGATTCATTGTATATTCCTATTCATACGTTGCAATCTATTCCTATCGCCGTGTATTTAGGCGGATTAGTAGGCGTTATCATTATTTCATTATCCAACTATATTACTCCTAAAATATCAGCCTTTTATTTAACATTACTCATCTTTATCGGACAATTATTTGCGGGGACTATTATTGATTTCTTCCTGACAAATGAACTCTCAATCGGGAAAGTTATCGGTGGCATTTTCGTATTAATTGGGCTCACTTACAATTTACTCATAGATCGCCCGATAAAAACTGTGAAGCATAACCAAGTTCAACTATAATACTTTACGCTTACCTATCATATATTAATAGAAAAGCTCTTCACACGAAGTAATAGAGAGGAGAAAATCCTATTAAAAAAATTATTTTATTGCTAGGTAGCGTATTAATTATTTCTGGAATTGCATGGTTTATAAACTCGGGAAAATCTATTCAAGATCTCTATACTGCAAATAAACCGAAAAAGAAAGCTACTATTATTTCAAGCTCGCGAGATCCAAATGAGCCCCCTGTTTTTTTAGGAAAACAGGAAATAAAAGATATACATGTAGAATCAATTAAAACAAAAAAGGATATTTTTCTCACAAAAACAGATGAATTAAAAACGTTTATTAACAGTATGAATACCGCAAAAAAAGGTAAATTAACATTAGATGAAGAAGGATCAGACTTAATAGATTGTGATATGTGGATTACTTTCGAGGATGGAACTTATAAAAAATATTTCATATGGGTAGTTGATCATCACAGCAGCGAAGTGATGATTGCTCAGCAAGATACTCCTGATGATGTAAACCTTACGTACTATCAGTTAAACGAAGATAGTTCAAAAAAAGTTTATAATTTATTTAAAAAAATTATTTAAACGAAAAAGTCATGAGCACGCGAACTCATGACTTTTTGCACTATATATACTCAGGGAACACTCTACAACCCTTTTCCTGCTCTATATCATGACCAAAGAAAACAATCGATTTCTCTTTTGTCACAACTTCTTTTAAGCGTTTGATTGAAGATAAAGCTAATTCTGGATCAAATCCTGCGAACGGCACTTCATCTTCAAAGTTCTCTTTCGTGTACGATGCATCAATTGTTAATAAAATTGAACCGGATTGCTCCGTCTCAATGAATAACGACTGATGGCCTGGAGAATGACCTGGCGTATACAATAATTGAACACCTGGTACCACTTCATAATCCCCTTCAATAATTTTGTAGTTCAAATGCGGTAATATACATTCTTTCATATATTCTTCTCTATGAAGTGCTGCCTCATATTCCGTTCGCTGCACAATAATCGGTGTATTTGTAAAAGCACCGTTTCCTCCTGCATGATCAAAATGTAAGTGAGAACTAATAATATATAAAAGGTCGTCCGGCTCATACCCTACACGCTTTAATATATTCACGATTCTATCTTCTTCAGTCATTTTCGGTAAAATCTGTCCTTCAACAAATGTACCGTTAAAAAGCCCTTCATTATTAACTGCACTTTCTGGCATACCTGTGTCTACTAAAATAGGACCTTCTTCCGTCTCCAAAAGATAACACCAAACCGGCAAGTTTAATAGTTTCCCTGGAGTTAACGTACTGTTAACAGACGAATGATCCAACATACAACGACCTGCTGGGATGAAATAAAGTTTCTTTACTGTCATTATGTATCCACCTTTACATTTAGTTTGGGATAAAGTAATACAGTAAAAAATTCTTCTTTTTAGAAATAAACTCCTTCTAGACTATCAGTACAGCTTACATAAAAATGAAACATTAACACCGATTAACGCTGAAAACTAAAAGAAAGCACATGCACTACTTGAAAGCGGGCACACCATTGGGAAAATCGTATTAGAGAGATTTTAATCATGATAGTGACAGATAGTATGTGAAACTATATTAACGATTTTTCGAATATATCTATCATAACGTACAATATATCAACGATTTTTCAAATATATCTATCATAAATCAAATTATATCAACGATTCGTCAAGCTATATCGATTTATCGACAAATAGCAACAATAAGAAAAGGCTGTTCCAGATGAACAGCCTTTTCTTTATTTACTTGAAATCTCTTTATTATTTTGAACGTCTAACGGAGCTCGCTTTCCTATTCCGAAAGCATAGAAACTAATTGTAACGATAGCTAAGAAAATAATACCTACAACTAATGAAATACGAGTATCATCGTTAAACCACATTCCGATTAATACCATAATTAAAAAGGCAATCGTTAAATAGTTTGTTACAGGAGCAAATGGCATTTTGAACGGATGATCTTTCATCTCTGCTCCCTTTTCTTTTCTAAAATTAATTTGACTAATTAAAATGACAAACCATGGTACCATACCAGGAAGTACACTCGCACTATATACATATACGAATAAGTTTTTCGGTGCGATGTAACTTAAAACAACACCAACCGCCAGACCGATAATTACGCCAACTGTACCAAATAAAGGTACACCATTTCCAGAAAGTTTCGTAAAATATTTCGGTGCTTGTCCATTTACACCTAACGTATAAAGCATACGACCAGCACTATAAATACCACTATTACAACCAGACATTGCTGCTGTAATAACAACAAAGTTAATGAGTCCAGCTGCTGCCGTAATACCAACCTTCGCAAAAGTTGCTACGAACGGGCTACCAATTGTACTTAATTGATCCCACGGATACACAGTTACAATAACGAAAATAGCACCGATGTAGAAAATTAAAATACGCCAAATTGTACTTTGAATCGCTCTTGTAAGTGTCTTCTTTGGATCCTTCGCTTCACCAGCAGTAATACCGATTAATTCCACACCTTGGTATGCACCAACTACAAGTGATAATGCAAAGAAGAATCCTGAGAAACCACCTGTAAAGAAACCGCCATTTGACCAAAGATTAGATATGCCAATCGCTTCTCCGCCGTTACCAATTCCAAAGAAAATAAGGCCAAATCCTGCAATAATCATTAATAGAATCGTAACGATTTTAATCATTGCAAACCAAAATTCAAATTCACCAAATGACTTAACAGAAATTAAATTAGCTGCACCAAGAATAACCATTGCAATTATACCTGGTATCCAAGCTGGTAAATCTGGGAACCAATATTGCATATACGCTCCAACCGCGATAATTTCTGACATCCCAACGATAACCCACTGGAACCAGTTACTCCACGCTGTCATATAACCAGCTAGTGGATGAATATACTTATGACCGAATGTCGCAAATGAGCCTGTACTTGGCTCCATATACAACATTTCTCCCATGGCACGCATGATGAAGAAGATGAAAATACCTGCAATTGCATAAGCAAGCATTACTGACGGACCTGTCCATTTAATTGTACTGGCTGACCCCATAAACAAACCAACACCAATCGTTCCGCCTAAAGCAATCATTTGAATATGACGTGCTTCTAAACCTCTTTTCAATTCTTTGTTTGCCACTTCACTTCCCCCTCTTAGATGATTCATAGCTGCATTTTAACACAAGATGCTTTCCCCTAATTCCTTTCGGCCCTGAAAATGATGAAGCAAACGTCATTTTACACTAGCTTTAAAGCTATCCTAAAATCGTTTTGCGCTCCTAATAAAATTCTCAAAACCTTTCATCTTCCAATATTCTATAAATCTTAAAATTACTTACCTTATATTAATTCATTAATCTGAAAAATTCAATTATTTTTTCAATAAATTATTATACATAAGTCTGATTAATTTTTAACTAAATTAACAATAAAATACATCTATTCAATATGATTCCGGCATGTATATTATTACAATATAAATAACCGAGGAGAGTATTTCTTCCTCGGTTTCATATCTCAAATACTTCAACCTTTATAGTTAATAACGTAATTCCCCACACATTCGATTTATATACCAATGAGAAATTTAATATATTAATAAACTACTAACTTCTTTACCCCAGCCAAAATATAAAAGAGTCTCATTAAAAAATGAGACTCTTTTACAATTTCATATTTAAATCGATTTCGAAGTTTGCTTACCAAAGATAAATACCCTAGTAAACACTACCATTATAACTACAATAACCAGAAAATAAAGTGGCATCACTAGTAACGAGCCTGTATGCAGCTGACTCATTCCCAAAATTGTCATCGTTACAATTACATAGTACCCTAAACTAAACAATGCACCTGCTGTACCAATGACATCTTGAAAATCTACTAACGCTAAACTTAAACAGTTAGGTAGCGCTACTCCAATCCCTAATAACAATATAAACATTGCTATTAAAAATACAACCATATATATTACATTCGGATTTAATCCAATAAACGTAATAACAGATAAAAGGATAGCTCCCCCTGTCATTACGAGACAACCGATATATATAATTTTCTCTGGTTTATAAGTAGCAAGTAAACGTTTTGAAATTTTCGCTCCAACAATAGAAGCAGATGCAACAACAATTCCTAGAAATCCATACATACTAGGCGATAATTGAAAATATTCAATAAAGATAAACGGCGCTTCTGCATAATAGCTAAATAAAACACCATTTGCTCCTCCAATTAACAGCCCATATGTTACCACTTTCGGATTTGTAATTAACCTCTTCAAGACTGAAAATACATTTATTTTATTCGTTACTGAGCCCGTTTTTGTTTCAGGAAGAGAAACAAACGTATACAGAAAAATACCGATACTCATAACTACTAAACTTAAAAATACTATTTTAAATCCAAACATTTGATCAAGAAAGCCACCAATTAACGGTCCTATCGCTGGTGTAAAAGCAATGACTGCCGAGATTTGAGCAAACATAACATGCCTCTTATGCCCTTCTACACTTTCACGAAGAATCGTTTGCGTCACAACTGATCCTGCACTTGCTCCAAACGCTTGAATAAAACGACTTACCAATAAAACTTCAATGGAATTTGCAATATAGCATAAGAAACTCCCAGCGCCATATACGACAATTCCAAGTAACATCGCCTGGCGACGACCAATTATATCTGATAACCACCCAATAAAAAATACACCTAACGCAAAACCAGCAAAATACACACTAAGTGTTAACTGCACCTCATTATTACTTACATGTAACGCCTTTGAAATGTCTGGTAAAGACGGTGTGTAAATCGTTTCACTAATTTGCGGAAATGCGACAAGAACAATCATTAACAAAAGTGATGGTACTGAGACTTTTTTCATTTTTCATACCCTCCTATAACTTTGAAAATCTCAGAAATAAAAAGACTTTCCTTAGCTACGGAACAGGAGGGGCCATTATAGAAATCCGGTCATAAAACAACAAAGAAAACACCTCAATTACGTATGTTAATACTTATAGGAGGGTAATATTAACATCGATTTTTAAATATACTTTTTCAATTATATTACATTCTGCGTTTCTTTTACTAGTGCTCGGCCTTGGAGGATTGTTAAAAAGATAACTTGATGCATTCACCTTTTTATGGAATAATTAGAAATAGTTTGAATTCGTAAGTTTAATTATTAAACGATAGACTAGCATATTTTAATGTCACAAGCTTACAAACTGGAGGCCTTTCGTAATGATTGAAATTTTAAGGACAGTAGTAAACTTTCTACTTTCTCTATTCTCAGGAGAATTACCATTTGTATATTATGTATGGATTATTACCCTATTCCTAATTCAAATAACCCAATCTACTCTAAACTATAAACTCTTTAACAAGAAAGGCAATTTCAGCACTTATATATCGGAAGGATTACTTGCTTTTATTATTTTATTGTTTGGAGGAATATTAGTATCTAAGTTACTTGCTTACATAATAGACGATCCTACTATTAGTATGACGAATTTAACACATTATTTTGTTTCTCTTATCATATTAACTATATTTGTCGTAATAACCTGTGTTAAAGACTTTATAGAGACATCTATAAAGAATAAAAATATATCTCTTTTGAGCTTTTTAGTAATTTCCTTAATAACAAGCATACTTTCATTCAAGTTTTTATCACCCTTAATTGAAGGTTCTTTTTCTCTTTCTAAATCTTTTATAACTACTTTAATCATTCTTGTAACTATATCAATCCCTCTATTAATTTCCTTAGAGGATAAGTATGCAGATGAAAAGGAAACGGAAAATTTATAGCTTCTCATTTACATAAAAGAAAGAGGGAGCTCCCCTCTTTCTTTTATATCTTTCTATTTCGCAAGACTAAATCATTCCTTTTAATATTAATCCTAAAACTGACATTATTATCGCACTAATAATAATTCGCAAAATCCAAGTAGTGTTTGTACTTATTTTTTCTAATTGCTTATTGATTGTTGCTATATCTTTCTCATTAATAGTAGTACGCGTTTCTAAAGCACGAATGTCTCTCATAATTTCTTTTTGCTCCGCCTTGAGACTGTCAATTTTAGCGTAAACATCTTCCATATATTCACACCCTCTGTTCATCTTAATAGAAAAATCTATATATATTATGAGACAACCCTCTTACCTGTGAATACATTGCGTACATCCGCGTACCAAATTATTTGTACAATCTAATTGAATTATTCATATGTTTCCTATCTTCTATATAAATCAGCGTTAAGATAAATTAAAAAAGGAATCCCTTGTTTATTTAACAACAAACAAGGTGCAATCCAACATTCGGGAGCACCTACGATAATTTCTATTGTTTTCATATTTACAACTCCATATAATCAGTATGATTTTCTGAAGAAGCCACTTTTTGAACTGCTTAAAGTATACTAATATGAATACGAAATAGCTGTATTGATAAACTCTCTAGAACAATAAATATACTGGCTGAAACGGATCTATATCCAATATTTTTTCCAGTAACATGAATGGTTATTTCTGATAAATACGTTTGTATATCATTGTTTTCAAAAATTTCATCCTCAACCTTTACAATATCTGCTTCACAATCTACTTCTTTAAAAGTTTTCAATAATTTTGTTTCCAATAAACTACAATCAAAATTCTCATCTTTTATTACGGCAAATTTAACCTTCATATCGATTTCCCCATTTTTAACAAACTAAAATCATTAAATCAATATAAATATATATTATTCTATTAAATAATTCAAAATATACGCTTCTCATATACATTATTAAAAATCAGTTCTAAAGAATTAAATGCAAAAAGAAATTACATATACAAATCCCCTATTTCAACTTAACTTTGTGTAATAATGCATATTTCAAATACATTATTTCCTTTCACTCATACTTTTATCATTGAGTTTTTATTCACAAATTCGTAACACATATATATGAGTTATTATGCTAAAATTAGTTTATTCACAAGAAGAAGTTATTCTTAATAAATCAATCATTTTTAATACCCTGTTTAAAGCCTTGCCCCCCTGCAAGGCTTTTTCCTATTTAACTAGAGTAGTAGTTTTCGTTATGCATCTCTCCCCTTTGTTCCTTACCCTACAAATAATACTGAATGTTTATTTTACTTTTTCAACATCCTTACTCGCTCTGTTCGAGAGCTCTTTACCAAATATTCAATCTAATGATAAAATTGACCAAATTAATATTTTCGTCCATAACTGTATCAAAAAGTACACTAAAGAAAAAATAGCACTCTCACGATTAAGTAAACGCGAGCTTTTTTCTTCTATCTACTTACTATTTAAGGTTAATAGTTTAGTAACAAGATTTAAAAATTCGACTTAAATTCATTAATGAATGGAGAGGTTTATATGAAATTAAAAGACAAAGTAGCAATCATAACTGGTGGTGCAAGTGGAATTGGCGAATCTACTGTTCGTCTTTTTATCGAAGAAGGTGCAAAAGTAGTTATTGCTGACTTTTCTGAACGTGGAAAAGAACTATCAGATGAATTGAATGCACATGGATATAATACGTTATTTATTAAAACCGATGTAACAAAAGAGGCAGATATTAAACAGCTAATTCATGAGACAGTAAGTACATACGGTAAATTAGATATTATGTATGCCAATGCCGGCGTTGCTGATGATGCACCGGCAAACGAATTATCCTATGAAAAATGGAAAAGAACTATTGATATTAATTTGTCTGGGGTATTCCTTTCTGATAAATATTCGATTGAACAATTTCTTAAACAAGGTACAGGTGGTGTCATCGTTAACGCTGGTTCGATTCATAGTTTTGTTTCATTACCTACACCAACAGCATACTCCTCTGCAAAAGGTGGTGTGAAACTATTAACTCAAAATTTATGTACTGCCTACGCTAAATATGGAATACGTATTAATGCGGTGTGCCCTGGTTATATTGACACCCCTTTACTAGGTAGTGTTAATCCTCAACAGAAAGAATATTTAGCTTCACTTCATCCGCAAGGCAGACTTGGAACACCAGAAGAAGTCGCTAAAGCTGTCTTATTTTTAGCAAGTGATGATGCTAGTTTTGTTAACGGCACAACACTTCTTGTTGATGGAGGCTATACTGCACGTTAATTTAAAAATTTTGAAGCACCCTAAAAAATATATAGTCTTCAACAAGAAAAAGCGCCATCACAAGTGACAGCGCTTTTTCTATGTAAGAGCAACTAGAAGATATCCTTCTAGCCTACTCCCATTTATAAGTCCAAAACTGTTCAAGTTGCAGCCATTTTAATGTTGCTGCATCTTTGTTTTTTATTTTTGCATGCGTGTCTTCAAGCATTGCTTCTGTTTGTGAACGGTGCGCACCTAATGCAGTTAATTTATGATCAAATACTTCACTAATGTTATTTACAACATCCGGTTCTCCTAATACTGCTTCACGATTTTTCGTAATCGCAACAGCATGAATAACTGGGCGCTCTTCTTTTGGCATACGTGATACAGCGCGAACGACAGCGCGGCCAAATGCATTATGATCTGGATGTACACCGTGCTCTGGATAAAATGTAATAATTCGAGATGGATTTACTTCTTGAATGATTGCTTCAATTTTGTCAGCAACGAAATCAACATCTTCAAATTCTAACGTTTTATCATGGAAGCCAAGCATTCTTAAATCTTTAATACCCATCGCTTCACAAGCATCTTTCAATTCTTTCTTACGGATATGTGGAATCGTTTCACGGTTAGCGAATACGTTCTTACCCATGTTACGTCCCATTTGTCCTAGAGTACCACATGCATATGTTACAGGTACTCCTTGATCTGTTAATAAGCGAATTGTTCCTCCCGCAGCATATGCTTCATCATCTGGATGCGGAAATACAACAAGTACATGTCTCTCCATAAGTTTCCCTCCTTCTTACTTAAATGGTGTTAAGCTTAACTCAAGTGCAACTGCTAGACGACCTAAATTATCATGTCCAGCTAATAATAAACGCTCTTGATCGTCTACTTCCCAATGCGTAATACCTTCAGCATATACCCAACCGTGATCCATTTTCAGACCAACTCGGTATGGATTTGTTCCAGTTATCTTCCCGCGTTCAAAACGGATAATCGCATTTCGAATGAAAGCACCAACTGTCATCATCTTTTCATTTATGTGTGATGCATACGCTCCGTTTGTCGTTTCTAAATGAATATATACATCTTTATTTACAAAACGTTCAATTTCATTTTGAATAAGAGAACTATCTTTTACTATTTCCATCGGAATTCACCTCTTTAAACCATTTTACGCAAAAATAATGTAAATTGCTATCTCTATATTAGAGGACAACGCTCACTTTTCCTAATAATTTGCACTGTGTTTTTTATATTTTTTATATGATATGTAAAAAATACATTTTTTCCTTCACTTTGTTAAATAGTTTTCTTTCTTTTTTGAATTTGCTACAATATATTTTATCCCGTATTATTGCAGCGAGATACATTTCGACAATTGAATACATAATTTAAAGAAGGTGACATGATTGGAACAGTCAGCACATGAAGTAGCAAATTGGCAATATTATTTTGCAATTGCCGTATTTTTAATCACGTACGGATTTATTATTTCTGAGAAATTGAATCGTGCTGTAATCGCACTATTCGGTGCTGCTATTATGATTATTTTTGGAGTTGTAGATTTACATACTGCTTTCACATCACATATTCAATGGGAAACGATTACCCTTTTAATTGGGATGATGATTCTCGTACATATTACGAGTCAATCAGGCGTCTTTGAATTTGTGGCCATTAAAGCGGCAAAAGCAGCTGGCGGAAAACCGATTCGCATTTTATTATTACTATCCCTATTAACTGCTGTCGGATCAGCATTTTTGGACAATGTAACGACTGTTTTATTAATCGTTCCTGTTACATTATCCATTACACGTATTTTAAAAGTAAATCCTGTGCCTTATTTGATTTCAGAAGTGCTGTTTTCAAATATAGGCGGAACAGCAACATTAATCGGTGATCCACCTAATATTATGATTGGATCAGCAAACAAGCATTTAGACTTTAACGCCTTTTTACTTAACTTAGCTCCAATCGTAATTATTATTTCTATTGTGACACTTGGCATTATTTACTTCATGTATCGTAACAAACTAAAAACAACACCTGAACAAATCGAAAAACTAATGGCATTAAACGAAAAAGATTACATTAAAGATCAAAGCCTCCTTTTAAAATCTATTTCGATTTTAGGACTAACTATTTTAGGCTTCGTACTTCATTCGATTATTCATGTAGACGCTGCTGTTATCGCGATGACAGGCGCTACACTTCTTATGTTAATCGGCGTGAAAGAACATGATATTGAAGATGTATTTGCCCACGTTGAATGGGTAACCATTTTCTTCTTCGCCGGACTATTCGTTCTCGTTGGCGGGTTAATTGATATCGGACTTATCTCTTCACTTGCAAAAGAAGTAATCGGCGTAACAAACGGTGACATCGGATTCGCAGCTATACTTATTTTATGGGTATCTGGCATCGCATCTGCGACAATCGACAACATCCCTTTTGTCGCTACAATGATTCCTCTTATTCAAGACTTAGCTACAGGACTCGGACTATCTGTCGATTCTCCGCAAATCGAAGTACTATGGTGGGCGTTATCTCTTGGAGCTTGCTTAGGAGGAAATGGAACGCTAATCGGAGCATCTGCAAACGTAGTCGTTGCTGGTATTGCAAAACGTGAAGGACATGCTTTCTCTTATATGGACTTCTTAAAAATTGGTTTACCATTAACTATTGTTGCACTCTTGTTATCACATGCTTATATATATTTACGTTATTTAATGTAAAAGTTGTATTGCATGAAATTATATCGTCAAATCCAAAAGGTTTGCAGCATCGTGCTGCAAACCTTTTTTCATCACCAAAATATACCGATAATTGCTAACCCACCTAAAATCATACCACCAATTTGTCCGACAATTGTTGGTGATAATTGAACACCTTTTCTCACTTCAACAACTGGTCTTTCGTGCCTTAGTTGCTGCACTTCGCTTTGCAGTTGATGTACACTTCCGTGTAACTCTTTAATTAGTTCCTTTAATTCAGCGACCTCTTCATTTACTGGTTTTGCTTTTTCTAAATTCATTTTACATAACTCCTTATAAATTCAATCAGTTCACTGTAAATTTTCGCCAATTATCATTATATCTCCTGCATACTACATATATAATATTGAATGTATTCGCTAATCTTGCAACCCTATCCATTCATCCCGCAATATCCCCATAATGATACGATCAAAACACTTCCCATCTCTTTGAACCGCTTCTCTCATACACCCTTCCATCTGAAAACCTATCTTTTTATACAACGCAATGGCTGCTTTATTATAAGAAATCACATCCAGACCGACGCGGTGTAAATTCAATTCATAGAAAGCATACTTTAAAATAAGATGTATTGCTTCTTTCCCATATCCTTTTCCTCTATCATTCGCATCTCCTATACCAATGGCTAATAAACCTGTTCTGTTATTCCACTCTATACCATGAATCGCCACAAAACCAATTAAGCGATCTTCTTGAACTGTCCTTACCATGAAAGAAACACTATTCGATCTTCGTCCTTTTAATAACCCATCACTTGCTATTTCATTTAAAGATTGCGGGAATGCTACATCTGTATCAACATTTCTTAAATACTCACTATCTTCTTGCCACATAGCCATTACTTCAGCATCTGTTTCTCTCATAGCTGATAATTTAATCGTTTTATTTCGAAAAAGATTCATTGTCATTTCAAACTCCCCCTTTATTAAATAACGGGGATAATTATTCAAGCCTATTTACCCCCTCGTTTCATAAACTGTTTCATAAACGGGATACTTACAATAAGCGCTGACATTGGCACATCTCCTCTACACGAAATTAACTTCATTGTATAATTTTCCGTTTATTCTAACAATAATAAAAAGCCCTCCAAATTTAGAGGGCCTTTCCTAATAACAAAACTATATTATTTCGTAAACATTTTCTCCGCTTCATCCATTGCCATTTTGTTTCCTAAAGCAGAATAGTCAAGCCATGGTTGATCATTGATAATGTATACATGCTTACCTTTAACTGCTTTTAAGTCTTTCCAAATTGGTGTTTCTTGAAGTTGTTTAAATGCTGCTTTTGCTTTGTCATCTCTATTTACAACAACGAAAATCGCATCTGCATCAAAGTCAGGTAATACTTCTTGTGAAATGACTTCGAAAGGACGGTTTCCATCAATTTTCTCTACACCATTTGCAGGTTGTAACCCTAGGTCTTGGAATAAAATTGGTCCCATAGGTCTTTTCGTACTAAATACACGCAATTCTTTTGCAGTAACGCGAATTGCCATTACTTTTTCGTTATTACCTAGCTCTTTATCTATTAAACCTTTTACTCGTTTTGATTGCTCTTCGTAATCTTGAATATATTTATCTGCTTCTTTCTCACGGTTTACAAGTTTACCAACTTGTTTTAAATGCTCTCTCCACGTACCTTCATCTAAATTGAAAGAATGTGTTTTTGCAATTTTTTCGTATTTCGCTACATCTTTACCAGCATATTTTTCATCAACATAAATGTCAGTTGGCTTTAATTGAAGTAACGCTTCCATATTCGGATCTGTTACAACACCAAGCTTCTTCGTATCTTTCAACTTCTCTTTAGCGTGCGGTAAGAAATCTTTTAAATCTCCACCAATAACAGAACCTACTGGTGTAATTCCTAATGCAAGTAAATCATTCGTTAAATGAATAGACATTGAAGCAATTTTTGGGTCATTACTTTTTTCCGTTTTTTTCGTTGCCTCTTCATTAGCTTTCGTTTGACCACATGCTGCTAATACTAAAATACACATCATGCTAAATAAAATAGTAAGTTTCTTTTTCATATGTTCTCCTCTTTGAAGTATTTATTTTGTTTTTGTAAGTAAATAAACAAAATACGGTGCTCCTAATGCGGCCACTACTACACCAGCTGGAATAGAATTTGGCTCAAATATAGAACGACCTATCGTATCTGCTAGCACTAAAATAATCATTCCGATAATGCCAGCTAAAGGAAGAAAGTGTTGATATGTAGTACCTACCAACTTCCTTGCGATATGCGGAGCAACTAAACCGATAAAACCAATTCCTCCTGCCATCGATACACTTGTGCAAGATAATCCAACCGCTGTAGCTAAAAGTAATAACCGTTCTTTTTGAACAGAAACACCAAGTCCTGCTGCTACACTATCACCTAGTGACAATGCATTTAACGTTTTAGATTTTAGCCACGCATAAGGGGTTAGTATGAAAATCCATGGTAATAATGCAAGGACATGAATCCAATCCCTTCCCCACACGTTACCAACTAGCCATCTAGAAGCGAATGTATACGTCTCATCATTTAACTTGAGAGAGAAAAATAGCGAAATTGCACTAAAGCCAGCTGAAACTGCAATACCAACGAGAATAAGTCTAATGGGAAGTAAACCTTTTGACCGATCACTCGCAAGTAAAATAATAAGAAATGCAGCTAATACTCCTCCGCCAAATGTAAATAACGGTATTAAAATGGATGCACTCTCATTAATAGAATGAAAGAGAGTAACAAATACGATAAGACCGAAAGATGCACCTGAATGCAACCCTAAAATACCAGGATCTGCAAGTGCATTACGTGATAACCCTTGCAAAATCGCACCGGAAATACCAAGACCAATGCCGGCTAACATCGTGATTATTATTCTTGGCATACGATAATCATATAGCACGGTTGCACTCTCAAAATCACCATAACCCAAAAGTGTTTCAATTACTCTAAGTGGTGCTATACTCAGCGTCCCTGTATTTAAACTAATTAAAATTACAGCGATACTTATACATCCGAAGATTGTAGTTACAGTAATAGCTCTCTTTTTATCCGTGTTAAAAAGATCTTTCACTTATAACTCCCTCCCAACTTTACGTGCTATATAGAGGAAGAACGGAACTCCAACAAGAGCTACCATAATCCCTATCGCAAGTTCCTTAGGAGGATTTACTGTTCTTGCCCCTAAATCAGCTACAACTAATAACATAGCTCCTAATAATGCTGACATAGGAATAATGAGTCTATAATTCACACCAACTAATTTTCTAGCAATGTGTGGGATAACTAGTCCCACAAATCCAATAGAACCAACAGCTGAAACAGAAACACCTGCCAGAATAACTACTATAATCATCCCTAGTATTCTCGTTCGGTTCGTTTTCACTCCTAAATTTGTAGCAACATCATCCCCCATTGATATGAGTGAAATAGATTTCCCTAGCATTGTCGCGAAAATAATCGTTATAAGAATAATAGGAACTAAAAATTTCAAGTGTTCCCACTTAACCCCTGCAACACCACCAGCATACCAAAACGCTAAATCCTGGCTTAAATCATAATAAATCGCAACACCTGAACTTAATGAATGTAAAAGCGCTGCCATAACCGCTCCAGCAATCGTTAACCTCATTGGTGTTAACCCGCCTGATGTTGCTGATCCAATAACAAAAATAAGTACTGTACTTAAGACTGCTCCAATAAAGGAAACAATCATTAAATAGGAATACGGCATATGCGGAAAAAAAGCAAAACTAAGTGCTACTACAAACATCGCACCTGCATTTATTCCGAGTACACCTGCATCAGCTAAAGGATTTCGTGTTATACCTTGCATAACAGCACCAGCAACCGCAAAAGCTGCCCCTACAACTGCTGCACCAATTACTCTCGGGAGCCTTAATTCATAAATAATTTGGTGCTGCGTTAATTTCGGATCGTAATTCAAAATCGCTGCCCACACCGTTTGTAAATGAATATCTTTTGCACCAAATGAAATGGCTAAAAATATAGATCCAATTAAACATAAAATTGTTAAGCTCATGAAACATATGAACTTAATATGTATCCAGCGGTTATTACCAGCATGTACAGTAGACTTATGTAACATGTTTCATTTCATCCTTTATATTCAGTTGTTTTTTATAATTATTTTTTATTTATAATTATTATTGATAATAATTATCATTTTCATTTAGATATTATATCCCCACTTTTTTTAAATAGCAAACTATTTTTTCACTTCGCTAAATATTAAAATACTTATTACAATTCCCTTCCAAAACTTACAAATACACGCAAAATAGAATACTAGCTTATTTTTAAAAGTGTAGTATACTTAATCATTATTTTGAGTTTTCAAATAAAAATACCGAAGGTGACACAATGTTCTATATAAAACAACTACTACACTTCACTTACGAGCAAGCATTATCTTGCTTATTCCCAGTCGTTATTTTCTTAACACTAGCCCTTTCAAAAATCGTTTCTATTCCAGGGTTATATCGCTATGATTTCATACTCATCGCATGTCTTCTTATGCAGTGGATTATGTGCAAGACTGGACTTGAGACGAAAGACGAATTAAAAGTAATTACTGCCTTTCACCTCATCGGCCTTTTACTAGAAATATATAAAGTTCATTTCGGTTCATGGAGTTATCCTGAAGAGGCGTATTCAAAGATTTTTGGAGTTCCGCTTTACAGCGGCTTTATGTACGCAAGTGTCGCAAGTTACATATGCCAAGCGTGGAGAAGGTTGCATTTACAAATGCATTATTGGCCGAAAGCTATTTTTACCGTGCCATTAGGAGTAATGATTTACTTCAATTTTTTCACGCATCATTTTCTATACGATTTTAGATGGTTCTTAACTTTACTTCTATTCATCGGTTTCTTTCGGACATTTGTGGAATTTTCATTACGAGGCGTTACATATAAAATACCACTCGTTCTCTCCTTTTTCCTTATCGGTTTCTTCATTTGGATTGCAGAGAACATCGCAACATTTTTCGGAGCATGGCAATATCCAAATCAACGGGAAGCATGGAATCTCGTTCACTTAAGCAAAATTAGTTCATGGTTTTTACTCGTTGTTATTAGCATTATGATTGTCACGCAGCTCAAACATTTGAAGGAATCAAAAAGATAATGCTGATTATGTAAAAACAGTTAGCCCATCACTCATTAGAGAGTGATGAGCTAACTGTTTTTAGTAATATTTTTTAAACCGTCCTTATCAAGGGAGTTATAATTTACAAGAGTATAAGCAATTACACATTATGAACTGCTACTAGCAGAAGATGTTGCTACAGATGAAGCGGCAATCGTTGCCATCATGGCTGCCTGTTGTGCTTGTATGAGGACTTCTATCATTGTTTGTAAACCTGTGTTAGTAGCTTTACTTTCCTCACCTTTCTGACTTACGAACAGTTGAATAGCAATAAGAATAGTTGTATCTGTATGCCAACGGAACAATTTATCCCCCTGCAATTTTTCAATAAATGCTCGAATAGAATGAATCTCTTTTTCTCCGTCCTCGAGTAACGCTAGTAGCCCGATAGCTGGGTAATGCATCTGTTTTACTTTTACCTTTTCTTGCTTTAACAAATTCCATATATTTGTACATTTTGCAACTAATAGTTCTTCCCTGACATCCTTCTTTAGTGAAAGAATATGACTCAAAAATTGAAGATCATTCCCTTTACGCAAACCAGCTGTCGCTAGTTTCTGATAAAGACGTTCCACTCGGTCCATAAGTGTTTCTACATGCTCTGATTGTCCTGCTAATAAAACTGCGAGCGGATAATCATTTGTACTTGTAAGAAAGAGGTGATCCTTTTTCATGCGTTTATATACTTGCATCGAACGCTGAATGTGCGCGCCATGCTGTTCATTTTCTTCTGTTAAAAGCACAGCTGCTGCGAGATAAGTAAATATACTCCGGCTAAAGCCACCAGTGACCAATTGTTCATATAAATCTAAAAACTTCCGAAAAGCTTCCTTGTAATCTGTAAAGTGAATATCTAATGTTGCGGCCACTACAAAACGATGATAAGACTTTAAGTATGAAAACATCCCTACCTGATTCTTAATATAACTACTAATTTCTAAAAAACGTCCGAGATCAAACAATTTATCACTACCTGCATACATAGCAGCAATCATCATTCCTGTTCGAGAATCACTCGTTTTCCATTTTAGTTCTCCCTTTAACTGTACATATGTATGTTTATATTGCTCCAACTTTTGCTCTAATGTACTCATAGTATTCACCCCTATTTCTAGTTCTTCTCTATTATTATACGTATATTCCATATTTAGGAATACTATAATTAATAATCACAACATAAAAAATTATAAAATTCTCTAATCCTTCAAGAAGTTATACAAAAAAGGTAGATAATAATTTATCTACCTTTTTTGTATATATTATTTAACATTACAACTGTATTGCTTGTTATATGCAATTAAGACTAAAGAGCTTTAATAATACGTTCCATCGCCTTCATTTGCCCAATATGATCAGCTTCATGATAAAGCATCATACCGTAAAGCTCCCCTACTGTTTCCAATCCTAGGAATGGCTCTGGCAGTTTATTTTCAAATGCTTCTGCTGGAATTTCGTTAATACGTTTTGCTTGTTCTTTTAATTGAACCGTTAACACTTCTAACGATGGTCCTGCTGTTGTCCATTTAGATGGTCTTGATCCATATCCAAACATACCTGGATATTCCGTTGGTAATTGTTTGAATTCTTTTCCAAACATGAAAACTTCTGCTGCCGTTAACACATGACCGATATGCCAGCGAATTGTATTGTTAAAACCCTCTGGCTGCGTATCTGCAGTTTTATCATCTAGCGTCTCCATAAATGTAAGTAATGCACCGCGCGTTATTTCAAATTGTTTTAAGCCAACTAGTCTATTCATTTTATCGTTCCCCTTCTTCATGTACAATTTATTATGAACTAAGAATGTTCAACTTATTAAAGTTTCACCTTGTTTAATCTATCAGAAACAAATAAGAAATACATCTAATATGCTTATTAAAAATAATAAAAAGGTTCACTCCTCGTAAATATAGAATTACTTACTATGTTAATAAAAGAGGAGTGTACTTGCATGTTGCATATTTTAAAACAACAATATAATCTTATTAGCTCTACAAGAGAAACTCTATTTTCGTTTTTGGAAGAAATCCCAGTAGAAAAATTACATAGCACAGTTTCTAATTTCGGAAGCGGTAGCATTATAAAGACTCATATTCATGTAGCCGATTGCTATCGATACTGGCTTGGATCATTCGCATTCAAGCAAAAAAGAGCAGATTTTTCATTTGCTAGCGATTACGAAATTGAGCATGCAGATGTGGAAAAAGTTCGCGCTAGATTTAAGTTAGTAGATGAGACTGTACAACGTTTTTTAGATGAATACAATGACCGTTGGCTCGAAAATATAGCAAATGAAGTGAAATGGCAAAAAGAACCTTGGAGCACAACTCCGCTATGGCTTTTAACTCATACGGAGACGCATGAATTTCACCATAAAGGACAAATTGTATCTATGGCTCGTCACCTTGGATATACTCCTCCTGATACAGACCTTAGTTAATACATTCGTGTTCATTTAAAAGCGGAATGAGCAGCAAGAATAATAGTATGATCAAAAAACTCGTTGATACATTTTGTTGTGTATAAAACATTTATTATTTGTTTTAGGTATACCATGCCATTATAAAATTCATGTAACATCGAATTAAGATTCATATTTTTTATGTAACTCATTGAAGAAAGTTAAGTATTTATACATTCAATTACTAACTAAAGGAGAAAATTATAATGAGATTAGAGAGCGAGAGAATTTATTTAAGGCCTCTTTGTCAGCTAGATGCTCCTATTATATTACAAAGTACAATGGATGATGAAATAAGATATATGACTGGAACTAAGTCCACTTTTTCATTGGAGCAAATTACGAAACATATAGATCATATAAATAATGATTCAAGTCGCTATGATTTCGCTATTTGTTTACAAAGTACTGACAAGATGATTGGAGAGTTGTCGATTTTAGATATCGATGAGGAGAACAAAAGAACAGGATTCAGAATATCAATGCTTTCAATAGCATTAACAGGACAAGGCTATGGAACGGAAGCTATTAAAATAGTTTTAAGATTTGTTTTTGAACAACTATCATTAAATCGTTTACAGTTAGAAGTATTTAGCCATAATTTACGCGGAATTAAAGCTTATAAAAAAGTTGGTTTTGTAAAAGAAGGAACCTTACGTCAATCTTTATTTTATAACGATACATACTCAGATGAAATTATTATGGCCATACTTAAAAGCGATTATATAGAGAGACCTTTGTAAATGGATGCAGTTAATCTATTAAACAAATTTAAAGAACCTTACCACAATAAAATGCAGTAAGGCTCTTTCATTTTTATATCAAATAACAGCTCTTAAAACATGTATAATCGTATTAATACCAAATAGTCTCCGCATAATTATATGCATCACTATTCGGAATTGCATGTTTCCCTTGTGCTTGTGCCTTTCTTGGATCTAAATCATATACCATTGGTGTATAGCATGATGTTTGCCCTTTATTTACAACACCATTTCCTCCAGCACTTCCGCAAGTGTATGCCTTTCCATCTGTTTTTCTAACAATCCTTGCATCAGCTTCATTATTATAAACTGCCAGGCGAGTTACAGTAACTTTTGCCCACGCTGTTTTACACGTCGTGCTAAATTTTAATTCCACATAAGAATTTGAATCAATCCACTTCTTTTCTTTCGTTACTGCAGATTGATCACAGCTGTTATAATAAGGACTTTTCCCATCATATGAATGGTCTTCTGCGTATGCTTTATCGCTATTAGTCGTGCTAAACATACTAGTTACAACGAGTAAAGATAGCAATAAACATGCACTCGTCTTTTTTAAAAGTTTCATATCATTTCACTCCTTTATTAATAACGTGCTGTTTTCCCGTAACCGTTATTAAACGTAACTGCTTCAGCATCTGCTGTGTATCCGAAATCAGCAGTCAAATCAAATACCATTCCTGTATAAGTGCTCGTTTGACCTGTTTTTATTGTGCCGTTCCCCTGATTAGAAGTAACTGATTTTTGGAATACACCATTTTTGTATTTATTCACAACAGCGTACGCGTACACTCCTCCCGAAACAGCTGGTGCTGGTTGATCTAAAACAAACTTAGCCCATGCTGCATGACATTTATTACTGTAACGTAAATACACTGTCCCTACTTTTTTACTACCTTCATATACAGCTGTAGATTTTGCATTAAATCCATCTGCATCACACGTCGTACTTCCCCCGTATACTTTCGTTGTTGCTGGATTTTTCCCGTCATAATAACTGCTTAAATCAGTAGCTGCAAATGTACTTCCTTGGAAACTAAATAATACCCCTACACTCGCTGCACTTAACACACATACTTTCATTAGCTTTTTAAACATTGTAAATCTCCTCCCTCAAAATAAGTACGTTTATCTATCCCCTATGTACGCCCCTCCTTTCATGCTGCCTAGAGGCATCTTACAGAAACGAATAAAAGTTGTAAATTCCCTTACGATTATTGGAATATACAAAGAAATTTACTTATCCTTTTAAGAAAAAAAGTTGAGAAATACACATTTGAAGACATCCTTTATTTCAAACATAAAAGAACCGATACTTGTTACATGCAAGCATCAGTTCTTTATAAAAAATTGCCATTTTTTCTTTTTATAAAATAAATATTTCTCCACTTAATCCGTTGTAAAGAACTCCCTCGTTACATCAATAAATTGCTGCAGTGGCACTGTCATCCATTTGTCTTTATGCCAAGCGATTTGCGTATAAATCGGAGAGATTGTATTTTCTAAATGTAACTCTTTTATCGTCCCCTCTCGTATATCTTTTTCTACTACTATTGCTGGTAAAACGGCTATGCCTAAATCTGCAATAACACATTGTTTAATTGCTTCAACACTAACAAACTCAATTTTATTTGCTGGATATACATCTTCCCAGCGAAATAGCTCTTCAAATAAAGTCCGATACGAGCAGCCTAATTCTGTTAGTAACAGTGTTTCACTCTCTAAATCTTTTATAGAAGCAGTAGTCTGTTCAAGTAAACGATGTGTAGGAGCAGCTACTACTTTTAATTCTTCTTTCATAAGCGGTTCCACATGTAAAACATCTTCTGTTTTACACTCATCCAAAATAAATGCAAGATCTACTTTTCCCTCCATCAATTGTTCCTTCGCATCTTTATTGGAATGTGCTGGTTTAAATATAAGTTTTATTTTTGGGAATTGTATTTTAAACCTCTTTAATATAGAAGGCAGTCTGTATGTACATTGACTTTCTTGTGCACCAATTATTAACGTACCTGCTATTTCTTCATCATCTTTCACAGCCATTTTCGCTTCGTTACTGAGTGCAATCATCTTGTCGGCATATAGTTGAAACTTCCTACCTGCTTCAGTTAAGAAAAGACGTTTTCCTAATCTTTCAAATAAAGGTGTACCAAGCTCAGCTTCTAACGTTTTAATTTGCGCTGTCACGCTCGATTGAGCAAAGTTTAATTTCTTCGCAGTTTGTGTAAAGTTCAAAGTATGTGCCGCTACTTTAAATGTAATTAACTGTTTTATTTCCATTTATCATCCCTCTTTTCAATCGATATTTCCGATTGATTCCATCGAAATAATCCTCTTTGTCTATTGATAGTTGTATTGTATGATAAAGAACATCTATAAACAATATAAATGGAGGTATTCCATATGAAAGCACTTTGTTTCGAAACATTCGGAGACGCTAATGTTCTACACTATAAAGAAATACACGATCCAATCATAAGTCCAAATGAAATTCTTGTCCGCACGAAAGCAATCGGATTAAACTTCGCTGATATTTATAGACGCCGCGGCGATTATCATCTTGCTGGCAATCCGCCTTATGTATTAGGTTATGAAGGAGCTGGAATTGTTGAAAAAGTAGGAGCTGACGTTACTACTATCAACCTAGGAGACCGTATTGCATTTGCGGACGTCCCATTTGCAAATGCAGAACTAGTTGCCGTTCCATCTGAAAAAGTAATCCCACTTCCAGATTCTATTTCTTTTGAAACAGCCGCTTCTGTCTTATTACAAGGATTAACTGCACATTATTTAACGCACGATAGCTATCAACTAAAACAAGGTGATATAGCTTTAGTACACGCTGCAGCTGGTGGCGTCGGTCAACTTCTTATTCAAATGATTAAACTACAGGGCGGAACAGTAATTGGTCTTACATCATCAAAAGAAAAAGCAAAGATAGCTACATTAGCTGGTGCCGATCACGTATTTTTATATACCGAAGCATGGCATATGAAAGTACTTGAAATGACTAATGGAACTGGAGTAAATGTTGTGTATGAATCAGTAGGTTCTACATTAGGGGAAAGTTTTAACGCTACTAAAATTGGCGGTACTGTCGTATTTTACGGAATGGCTGGTGGTAATCCTGCGCCAGTTGATCCGCGTATGCTTATGGATACTTCAAAAACTTTAACTGGTGGAGACCTTTGGAACGTGCTTACTACTTTTGAAGAACGTAAAAAACGATCTACTCAATTATTCGATTGGATCGCAACTGGAAAATTAAACATTTCAAATCCTACTACATTCTCTTTACAAGACGGTGCTCTTGCTCATGAATTATTAGAGAGCCGTAAAAGCACAGGGAAGATTTTATTAATCCCATAATTCACAAAATGAAAAGGAAGCTAGATTTCTCTACCTTCCTTTTCTTATTTCTATTTGAGATTTAATTATATTTCCACACTTTCTTTCCCTTTTGCAACATAACTCATATCTCCAACCGACTCGACTGTATATGTTCCATCTTGGTATACAATCTTCGTCACACTAGCATTTTCCACCCCAAGTTTTGTTTTGCTACTGTCTAACATTTCTATTAAGGTAGTAATCAAAAGCCCATGAACGACAACTAAAACGTTACCGCCACCATTTCCAGCAGCTTCTTCACTAATTTTATCTATCTCAGCTTTTATGCGAGTAGAAAATAATTCCCAATCTTCCGCCTGTTTTGTAGGATCTGCTACTCTAATAAGATTAATCACTTCTTGAATAGAAAACTTCATAAGTTCTTCTGGTGATGCAACGCCTGCAGCTTTTCCAACCACATCCCACATATTCTCAAGTTTTTCACCTTCAAAAATACCGAAATTTAATTCTCGCAAATCTTTTCTTTGCTCAAGTTTTAATTTTGATTGCTCACTATATTTTAATACTAAATTAGCAGTTTCAATTGCGCGGCCGCTATCACTACTATATGCATTCATAAAATGAATATCTTTTAATCCTGTTCCTAAATTTGTGGCAACTTCAACACCTTTTTCTACTAATGGAGAATCAGCCCAACCTTGCGCGCGATGATTCGTATTTAATATTGTTTTACCGTGTCTTGTAACATATAACGTAACTGCATTCTCATTGCTATCTGTTTCTCGCTTATTCATTTCATTCTCTCCCTTTACGTTTCTATATCAATTTTACCACCTCAATTATTCATTGAGCAAAATATACGTCAGTAGATCCGCTTAATAAAAAAAGCTATCTTTCTGTATATCCATACAAAAAGATAGCATCTTTTATGATTACATTTCTTAACCGGTACTCCTACTCAGCAAAAGCACTCGAATATTGTACAATTCCTTCTACACCTCGAAGAGCATTTTCTGTTAATTCCATTATCATAAATACCTCTTCAGGCACTTCAAACGGTGCTTTTACATTCCACTCACTTGCTTTCTTAAAACCAAATTTCGGGTAGTACTCTGGATGTCCTAATACTACAACTGATCCGTATCCAAGTTCTTTCGCTTTTTCTAAAGCAGCCGTGATCAGTTTTCCGCCAATGCCTTTCTTCTGATGGCCCCTAGCAACTGAAACTGGTGCAAGCGCTAACGATTCTACAGAAGTTCCATCTTGTTCTATTGTAATTTTCGATAACATAATGTGACCAACTATATCTTCATCTACCGCAACAATTGATAACTCCGGAACAAACGCGTCACATTCTCTAATACGTTTTACAAGTTCATGTTCTGTTTTATCACTAAATTCTTCCTTTAAAAATGCTTCTTTTATGACTTCTTCTGTTTTTCTATAATCATTTTTTTGTTCTTGTCTAATCGTTACCATTTTAACTTATCCTCTATTCTTTCTTATTTCTTTTTGAATTTTACGCAGTGCTTTTTTCGATCCGCGCTCAATATCGTGTTGCATTTTTCTTTCTTTATAATCAACAAATAGTGTATTTAAATCGTATCCTTCTGGATATAACTCCTTCGCTGCTACTTCTAAAGTAATACGTTTTACATTTACTTCAATGAATTCACCGTTATAATATACAACAACGTTATAAAAATTATCTTTTTCCTTATAGATGATACCAAAATCATCATGATCCAATAAATTAACACGATCGCCGATTTTGTACTCATAATGAGATTCTCTTTTTTCTTGTACAAATTTCGGTTTTCTAATTTTACTTTCATTCACTTTTTCTAAAGCGTACTCTTTATTTCCCATATACTCTTTCGCTCTTTTCAGTACATGTTCTTTTACGCTCATTTTATTCGCAATCCAAAGTGCATTACTTTCTCCTGATTTTCCGATAACTAATTTATAAAGCGGCTCTAGCGTTTCACTATTAAACTGCATCGCTGCATTCATAAAGTCATCATGCATTTCTGAGAATCGTTTAATTTCTCCGTAATGCGTACTCGCAACGGTAATACATCCCGCAAAGTACAACTCTTCTAAAATAGAAATTGCAAGTGCTGCACCTTCATTTGGTTCTGTACCGCTCCCTATTTCATCAAATAAAAGTAACGTATTATTATTTGACATCCTCATAATCTCAGAAAGATTTTTCATATGAGACGAAAATGTACTTAGTGCATTTTCAATACTTTGATTATCACCAATATCTACGAATACATTTTCGAAAATAGCGATTTCTGTACCTTTATCTCCTGCAATATGAAGACCTGACATTGTAGCTAATGTTAACAATCCAATCGTTTTTAACACAATTGTCTTTCCGCCCGCATTCGGCCCTGTAATAATTAAACTACGATACTCTTGACCAATTTTAAAATGTAACGGTACAACTTGCCCTGTTAAAAGCGGATGCTTACAATTCACTAAATGAATGTAGCCATGATCGTTTAACTTCGGTTCTATTCCATCAATCGATTTACTAAACTTCGCTTTCGCAAATACCATATCATACTGACTAATTAGCTCCATGTTAATCTTTATACTATAAATGTTTTCTAACACCATTCCTGATAAAGTCGCTAAAATCTGATACTCTTCAACCGCTTCATCTGCTTTCAAACCTGCTAATTCTGCATTCAATTTCGTAACCGTATGCGGTTCTATAAATACAGTAGAACCTTTTGCCGAGGCTTCAATAATACTTCCAGCAACTTGATTTTTATAGGAAGATTTAATTGGAATCGTATAACGGTCATCCTTTTTACTAATAAAGAATTCCTGAATGAATTTCTTATTTGCACTACTATTTAAAAACTTCGTTAAACGTTCTTTTATTTTCCCATCTACAGAATCGATATTATTTCGAATTCGTTTTAACTCTTTACTTGCAGCTACATCAATACTATTTCCTTTAATTGAAAAGTTAATTTCCTCTTCAATACTTTTATATTCAGTCATTGAATTTGCATAAGAAGCTAATACTGGTGCAAAAAATTCTTTATCTAACATAAACTTTTTAATCTTTCTACACCCACGTAAAAAGTCTGAAACACTTACTAATTCTTCTGGATCTAAAATCATTCCTTTTTCTAATTTTTGAATTGTACTAGCAATATTAGAAATGCCGAAGAAAGGAACATGCCCTTCTGCATCTAATATAGCTCGTGCTTCTGTCGTTTCATTCAAGCGATTTCTCACTACTTTTATACTCGTACTCGGCTCTAATTTGTTTACTAATTCCTTACCTAATCCACTTACACAATAAGATTTCACTATATCCTTTAATTCGTTATATTGTAACTTTTCAAAAGTCATCGTATTCATTTTGTTTCTCCTCACTATGATTGATTTTTATCATAAATGAAGATACCTACTCATTAGATTCCAATGAGCTCTACATTATTTAATTACCATTTTTATACATTAAAAATATATACAAAAAAGCTGCGGGGATACCGCAGCTTTTACATTTACAAGGCATGTGTAATAACGTATGAGGAAATAAGCCATAAAAATAGATGGCAGTCCCTTATTACACGCTTTATAAAGTATTGTAGGTATCTTCATAGGTTTTGAAATAAATGCATGACAAAATTAGGGGTATGATGTACATAAAAATCCCCTGGTCTTATCCGATTTATTTCATTAAATTTTTCCTATTTAATACCTACCGCACTCACAAAAAGCACCTCTCATTAATTTATATTATAGTCATTGAAATCTAATTTATTGAAATCATCATACTATATGTTACGTGAGAAGTAAAGGTGTCATACTTTAGTAGTACGTAACTATAAATTTCAATATTGCTTAAATTAGGTCTATATTCGCTGAAGAGAAATTATAAGAAGCGCCTCCGCTATTGCGAATGTCATTTACTTCCCCAAATACATTTAATAATTATGACAAGCAATGATAGGAGGTTTACTATATGAATGAAGAGTATAGTATTTTACACGGACCTGCTCTGGAACCAAATTTAATCGGTCCCACACTACCATCAATTCCACCATTTACATTCCCCACCGGACCTACTGGAATCACAGGACCTACCGGCGCGACAGGTTTTACCGGAATTGGAATAACTGGTCCTACCGGGGTTACAGGTCCTACCGGAATCGGAATAACTGGTCCTACTGGGGTTACAGGTCCTACCGGAATCGGAATAACTGGTCCTACTGGGGTTACAGGTCCTACCGGAATCGGAATAACTGGTCCTACTGGCGCAACCGGTTTAGGGATTCTTCCCATATTTGGAACAATAACTTCTGAAGTAGGAATCGGTTTTTCAGCAGTAGTTAATACAAATATTAATTTTACCATTCCAGGACCTGCTAGTGGAACTACCCTAAATCCATTAAATAATTCTATTACAATTGATACCACTGGCGTGTACTCTGTATCCTTTTCAATTGTATTTGTAATACAAGCTATATCGTCTAGTATATTAAATCTTACAATAAACGATTCCATTCAATTCGCAATTGAAACGCGAGTTGGTGGTGCTTCTGGGGTGAGAGCTACATCCGCCAGAACTGATTTACTACCTTTAAATCAAGGGGATGTTCTTCGAGTACGAATAAGAGAAGCCACGGGTGACATTATATACTCCAATGCCTCTCTTGTTGTTATAAAGGTCGACTAGCTCTTTTATTACAATAAAGATTTATGAAAAATAAAGTGAAACTTTAATAAGCCCTCACCAATCGGGCTTCCCACAAATAGCGGGATAAATATGCACAATATAAAAAGAAGAGGAAAACTTATATTTCAGTCTACCTCTTCTTTTTCATCACCAAATTATTGTTGAACATATATGGAAACTGATCCTCCACTTACTTGGAACTGCCCCCATCCGTCCTTATTAATTGTTACAGTATTTGTTTGATTACCCGTAATATCGTACCATACTTCCCCTGCGTTATTCTTTCCAACATCCATCCACTTCGCCCCTCCTGGTCCATCAGAGATTAATGTTGCTAAACCAGAATTAGCATGTACACTATCACCTTCTCTTGTCCAGCCAATCACATCCGGATGATCAAAATAATCACGCTGCGTACCATATGCAAAGTTTTTTCGTGCCGTCAAAATCGGATCAATTTTGTCCTTTAACGCTGGAATTTCATAGTTACTATTTCCTTTTGTACCATAGTAATCACCATAGAAAACAGAAGGATACCCCTCTGCACGCGTTAAAATAAATGCATATGCCAGCGGTTTGAACCAAGGGCTCACTACAGATTCCAATGACTGACCAGGCTGTGAATCATGATTTTCAACTAGAGTAACCGCAAGTGTAGGATGATTCGCAACTACCGTTCCTTTTAAAATATTTCTCATATCATAATTTCCATTTCCTGTTGAAGCATAATGAAAATTATAATGAAGTGGTGCATCGAACACAGATTGATTATAATTAACCTTCGCTAAATAATTATTTAAAGTCTGGATATCATTTTGCCAATATTCAGCTACTGTAAACATTTCTTTCCCTGTTTGCTGTCTAACATGATTTACCCAATCGCGCAAATATTCATGATCAATATGTTTAACAGCATCTAAACGAAAACCATCTAAATTTAATTCATTCGCATACCACGTTCCCCATTTTTTCATTTCATTCGCAACATCTGGATGATCAAAATCAAGATCCGCATACATCAAATAATCATAATTCCCATTCTCGCTAGACACTTCCCAGTCCCATGCTTTACCTATGCCCCTAAATTTATAAATTCGGTTTAATTTCCTTCCTTCATCCCAATCCGTTCCGTCAAAATGATACCATTTCCATTTGAAATTAGAATAAGAATCTCCACGTCCTGGAAAGTTAAATCCCGTCCACGCACTAATTTCATAATCACCTGATACTTCAACATTTCGATTGCTCGGGTCTACCTCAACTGCTGTTACAGTTTCTGTATAATCAGCCCCACCTTTATGATTCATAACTACATCACCGTATACATCGATGTTTTTCTTATGTAAAGCGTCAATTGCAGATTTCAATTGTGCTTTCGTCCCATATTTCGTCCGCACTGTGCCCTTTTGATTGAATTCCCCCAGATCATATAAATCATATGCTCCATATCCTACGTCATTTTGCGTAGTTCCTTTATATGCAGGTGGTATCCAAACAGATGTAATTCCTTTTTCCGCTAAATTTTCAACATCAGTACGCAAACGATTCCAATGATTCCCATCATTCGGAGCATACCACTCAAAATACTGCATTAACGTTCCATTGTTAACTGTGTCTGCATATGCCTTACTCCCCTCATATATACTAGGTAAAAACATAACAACTGACAATCCGACTATTGTTATTCTTTTAAACATCTGTACACCATCCCCTTCCAAGAAAGCGTTTGCATAGTTTATCAGAATTATTATAATATTCGTCCCACCGTTAGTAAAGTAGCAATCTCTCACTCTCCCATATTATTTTTAATCTAATTTCAAATATTCAACGTAGTTTTAATTTCACATCCTATTCAAGATTGTTTACAATTTACCTATAAAAGCATAACGGAGGGATTTCGATGACAGACTTTCAAAAACAATTTTTCGCACGATTACATATAGAAGAAAAAGACACAGTTTCATTTGAAGATTTATCTAACATTATGTACGCAATGGCACAAACTGTTCCTTTTGAAAACTTAAATATTCTCGAAAAGAATTTTAAAGAAATATCAAAAGAAAATTTGAAAGAGAAAATTTTAGTAAATAACCGTGGCGGTCTTTGTTATGAACTCAATCCTACTATGTATTACTTCCTGAAAGATTCTGGATTCGATGTTCATCTCGTTTCAGGAACAGTTTATAACGCTGCAAACTCCATATGGGCTGTTGATTCTGGCCATATCGCAACCGTTTTAACACATCATAATGAACTTTATTTAATTGAAGTAGGATTCGGATCATACTTACCTCTTGCCCCTGTCCCTTTCTCAGGTGAAGTCATTCACTCTGCTACAGGAGATTATCGTATTCGTAAAGAAATGACCGAAAAGGGAAACTACATTTTAGAGATGCGGAAAAACAATGAGTTCTTGGATCAATCTGCTGCTGATGATTGGACGTTAGGCTATGCATTTTATATAGAAGAAGTGGATGAAGAAAAAGCAAATACAGCACAAAAAATTATCGTTGAACATGAAGGATCACCCTTTAATAAAGTACCTCTTATTGTAAAACTAACTGAAGATGGGCATGCCTCTTTAACGAAAGATAGCCTTACAGTAGCGAAAAATGGTAAAAAAACGAAAGAAACCGTTACAGACATGCAATTTACAAACCTTTTACATTCAAAATTTGGAATTACACTATAAGTATGTAAGCCTTGTTATTTTAGCAAGGCTTTTCAATTTTCAGCAGGGATTTTTTGCAATTTGTTGTATTTCATAGTTATATAGAAATATAACTACATGTTTAGAAAGGAAATGATTATGACAGAACTTAAAGATCGATTACAAGTAGCTGATATAGAAAAATGGGATTTAACAGACATTTACCATACAATTGAAGATTGGGAAAGTGATTTTCATAAAATTGAAGTATTAACGAAGGAATTACACGAGTTTAATGGCAATATTCACGATGGCAATAGTTTATTAGCTTATTTAACGAAGAGTGAAGAAATTTCTAGCATAATATCTTTAATGTTCGCTTATGCACGATTACAATCTGACCTTGATACACGCGATACTGACGCGCAATCTCTTGTCGATAAAGTATCACAATTACACGTGAAAGTAAGTGCAGCTAAATCTTTCTTTTCCCCCTTCTTACTTAGCATAGACGAAAGCACATTACATTCTTACATAGAAGAAACAGAAGGCTTACAATATTATAAAGAAGACTTATTTGAATTATATCGTTATAAAAAACACGTATTGAATAAGGACCAAGAAGCAATTTTATCACAGATGGGTGAAGCTCTTTCTTCTCCACAGCACACATTTGGTATGTTAAACAATGCAGATATATTATTTGGTGAAGTGACGACTGACGATGGAGAAAAAGTGAACTTAACACGCGGAATGTATGCAAAGTTAATAGAAGATACGAATCGTGAAAAGCGTAAAGAAGCTTATAAAGCATATTACAAACCATATGTTCAGTTAAAGAATTCCATCGCATCTACTTTATCCGCTGCTATTAAAAATAATGTTACTGTTTCGAAGCTAAGAAACTATCCATCAGCGCTAGAGAAATCATTATTTGGCGATATGGTTCCGAAAGAAGTATATGAAAACCTAATTGATACAACGAAAAAAAACATTCAAACATTACATACATACAATGAAATTCGAAAAGAAAAATTAAACGTAGATGAACTAAGACAATACGACTTAGGCGTCGATTTAGTAGAAGGTGCAAAACAAGACATTCCATATAGTGAAGCATTTGACATTATGATTGCATCACTAGCTCCTTTAGGAGAAGAATATATTGAAACATTAAAAAGTTTTAAAGATAAACGATATATAGACGTAAGGGAAACACCAGGAAAACGTTCTGGTGCTTATAACTTTGGTGTATATGGTGTTCACCCTTTCATTCTTTTAAATCATCACGATGATTTAAACAGCCTGTTCACTCTTACTCATGAATGCGGACACGGTATGCATACGCACTATTCACATGGATACCAACCAAGAATTTCTGCACATTATTCTATCTTTGTCGCAGAAGTCGCTTCAACAGTAAATGAAGTGTTATTAATTCACTATTTATTAAAAGAAGCAAAAGAAACGAACGTACGTAACCATTTAGTTAACCATTTTATTGAGAAATTTAAAGGCACTTTCTTTACACAAATCATGTTTGCAGAATTTGAAAAAATCACACATGAAATGGCTGAACAAGGTAAACCATTAAATGCACAAGCATTCAGTGAAATTTATGAAAAGCTATTTAAAGAATATAACGGTGATTCACTTGTATTTGATGAAGAAGTAAAATACGGATGGGCTAGAATCCCTCATTTCTACCGCCCGTTTTACGTATACAAATATGCAACTGGATTCGCATCTGCCATTCAAATCGCTGATAAACTATTAAGCGGTGATCCGAATGCTCAGAAAAATTATATTGAATTCCTTAAAGGTGGAAGTTCAGACTACCCATTAAACTTATTGAAAAAAGCTGGCGTCGATTTAACAACGCCAGAACCGATTGAAAGTGCATTGAAACAATTCACTCAACTTGTTGAGGAGTTTTCAACATTATAAAAAGCATGCAGAGTATATGCTCTGCATGCTTTTTATTTGAATTACTCTATTCTATATGCTGCTGCGTCACACAATGAATCATACCACCGTATGCATACAATTCGTTAACATATATACCGACAATTCTTCTCCCTGGAAATTGACCTTCAATGATTTGAAGCCCTAATTTATCATGTTCATCACCGTATATAGGTACCAATACAACTTCATTACCAATGTAAAAATTTAAGTACGATCCTTTACAATCTGCTTCTTTTACCAATTTTCTTGTTACTGGTACTGGAATGAGCTGAAATGGCTTGCCATCTATATTTCTTGCTTGTCGCAATTCTTGATAATGCTTTTCGTACGCCTCCAAAAGATATGACTCTCCTTCACCGAAAGGATCATATTCATACAATATCGTATTTTCATTTACAAACCGTGCCGCACCATCAATATGATAATCTGTATCTTCATCATAATTATCCTCTCCGCGTATACCAGTTATCCATATAAAATTCGTTACTCCTAAATATTTTGTTAACTCCATTTCAATTTCTTTCTGACTTAGTGTAGGATTTCGATTTTCATTTATAATAGACGTTTCCGCCGCCATTAAGGTCCCGTTTCCGTTTATCTCAATTCCCCCGCCCTCTAGACAGACACTAGATTCAACTTTTGGAATGCGATACATTTCACTTATTTTATTCGGAATATTAGCGTCGTTTTCGTACGGATATTTATCTCCCCAACCATTAAATATCCAGTGCGTTAGATAGCGGTTCCCTTCTTTATCTTTTACAAAGATTGGTCCGTTATCTCTTATCCAAATATCATCAGTTTCTTGAATTAAGAAATCAATTTTATTCATATTCACGTTAGCTTCCATTAACTTCGATTGGACATGTATTTTTTCTTCTTCATCACATACAACAATATGGACATTTTCTCCATAGTGAAGCTCCTTTGCCATCGATATCCAAATATCATCTAACTTAGCTCTGTAACCTTCACCCCTATGTGTTTTATCATGTGGCCATTGGAGCCATGTACCTTCATGTTTCTCCCATTCCGCAGGCATATAAAACAAACTATTTTCTATATTTCTCATACGTGTTCACCCCTTATATGAATGTACGTACAGTCTATACTTTGACATCGTGTTAAGGTCAACAGGAATATCTTCATTTACTTGTAGCAGCTTTATAAGGTGACTCTTTATTTCGCCTTTTTATTATGATAAATTGCTTTCGTACATAGAATAAGGATTGACATAATGTTAATGTCAATCCTTATTCTCATTCTATTTTCGTAACTAAAAAACAAATTTGTGTCACATACTCTTCTGCTAAACAATCACATTCAGGTCCCTTTATATAAACCTCATATGGCGAATTAATTATCACATACCCATTTCTTTCAATCCATTCTTCTAACGCTATATAAGCGTAACCTATATAGTCGTAACTTCCATAATGCATAGTAGTAACGATATGATGTGGACTTAGTTGTTTCATTTCATACTCTTGTGCTACGTCTTCATCATTCCCCTGCATAACCGGGATTCTTAATTCAATATCACTGTTACTTGGAATATATTCTTCATCATAAAAGACTGCAGATGGTGAACCGACTATTTGAAAATTATTTTTTTGTACCTCTTCATATAAGTCATAAAAATAATCATCCATATCATCTATATCTATTTTTACTCTTTGAGTAATTATCGTTACTTCATTCCTCATTCCCATTAATATATCGTAATTTCTATGACGAGCAATATTTAGACTACTATTCACCTTTACCATTTCATTCATTTCTGAAATAACCTGTAAATTTTGCTTCACTTCATGAGACAACTCGATAATTTGTGATTGTATATGTTGAACAAACGAATCTTGATCTGATGACTGCAAAACAATTTTAATTTTTGGAAGAGGAAATTTATACTCCCTTAACTTTTTGATTTTCAACGCTACTTCCAGCTGCTCTTGTTCATAATACCTATACCCATTAACCGGATTCACATATGCCGGTTTTAATATCTCCTCTTTGTCATAATGTCTTAACATCCGCGTACTCATTTTACAAATCCGAGAAAACTCAGCGATGGTATACATATCAATACTCCTTGAATAGATTTTCTTTTCATTACTTATTTATTAAAACCAATCAAAAATCTTCTTCATTGAAAAATCTTCATTCTGATTTTTTAATCCTCTCATTTTTGAAGGTAACAAATGGCTTGGACAATACCACGTTAAACAATTCATTGCGCCTCCCATTGTTGATATTTCTCCTACATGAATTTGAATAACTTGCTTCTCCGTATACTGTTGAATATATCGTAAAACTTCCTCATCTTTAGCTAGTCCAAACTTAGGAACATAAAGAGCATCACATGATTCTAACATATTTATATACAACCCTTTTGCTGATGCTATCTCTTGATCATATTGTCCTTTCTCTGTATATGATGAAGGAACAACTATAAATTCAGCTTCTGGCATTTGTTCTTGAATAATCTCTTGAACACTATATCTAAATTCATGATCCCCTAAAAAATCACTAATAAACATTGTATGTTCATCAATAAATTTAACCATTCCGTCTGCGTGTGCTAGTACATCCCCTTCTTCAGCAGGAATAATAATAACTCGGCTCACATCTAAATCCCATTCTAACTGCTCAATAATTTCCTCTTCTGTCCAATCATCGTTATCATCAAATATACGTTCTGTTAATATTACGGTATCTTTTTTATTCCAAATAAGATTACCACCATCTAATATTAATGGGGATTTCACATATTCAAAGTCATTCTTTTTCAACCATTTATTAAACTGTTGATCTAAATATCGCCCTTGATCATCTGGCAAATAATTTGGTCGATATTTAAATTTAACTAGATGATTTGTGACAACCGGTGCAACATCTCTTAGCCAAATATCATCATACTCAAAACAGCTCGTATGAAAGTCTTGTTCTTCAACAGATAAAGATATAAGTTGATCCGCAATTGATTTCTTTTCATTTAAACATTCATTAAAGTAAATCAAGTCTTCATAAAATGGTTGATAATATTCATTCGATTCGTCTGGTATTGCAGTAAAAATAATCCCATTATGTTTTTGTTCCATATTATTTACCTCGCTTTTTAATAGTAGTTACATAACTGATTTCACAAAGCCAACCATTCCTCAATTCATTTCTCTTTTCATTACAACTCATGAACCGCGTATATTTCATGAATGGATTATAGCATGGAGAAATATTATATATTTATATAAAAAATATAAAGCTGACGTTAAGCCTTAAATTGACTCTTGACAAGTTTTTTAAATAACCTATTTTAAAACAACAATAAATGATTAAATGATTTTTTTATCAAGATTCAAACCCATTACTTCTAATAGATCGTTTTGATTATATAAATTCACTAAATGCGTTTCTACTCCTATACAAATTCCTTCTAGCGGAAGATCATTTGGATCCTGACCAAAGGAATCTTCAATTTCAACCCCTATTGCTTCAATACCTATGAATGCAAAACTTATAAATGTAAACTATTTTGATTATTGTAATGAATCATATTTACAAAAACCTCTTTCTCTATTAGTCTTTTATTCTTTTAAATCATGAAAGTATACAATTAAATAATAGAATCATAAACCCTATCATTATGAGGCTGGTTAAGATTATTTCTTTCAATACTGTTACTCCTTTTTTCAAAAAGATAAAATATCTTATTTAATTCAACAACAAATGTCCACTACTCTAAATCACGACGCATCATTTTAGAATTCGCAATGAATAACGCACTAATTAATACAAAGATTGCACAGGCATATAACAATAAATCTAACGGACTATCGTGATCTATAATAATAAGACGAACAATAGCTGTTATACCTATATATATAAAATATCGTAATGGAAAATGAAAATTCATTTGAAAATACTTTATAATCATTACGATGAATTCGAAGTACAGAAAGAATACGACGATACTATCAATTAAATGATAACTAGATTCATTACCATCCAATTTCAGTTCTTGCATAAACTGAATGACTTCTTTCATAAGAAACACACTTAGAACAACCCCTAAGCAAATTAAAGCTACATTTAAAATGTACTGTAAAACGATAGGGAAATACGCAAACACTATTTTAAAATTCTTTAACACAAACATTTTTCTCCTTTACCATATAAAACGAAAAGCGAACATACACTACAATTCAATTATCATCATATTTAAATTTTATTTTTACAAATAATAAGGAACGACAAAATAGGTAAAGATAAGATTTCACCTATTTTGTCTATATAGCAGCACAACGAAATTACAATTAATTACTTCAATGCAATTGGTTGTTGTTGTGTCACACAATGAATCATACCGCCGTTTTTATACAACTCTCTCACATCAATACCGACTACTTTACGATCTGGGTATAACTTCTGAATCGTATCGTTTGCGATTTTATCATTCGGATCATTATAATTAGGCACTAATACAACTGTATTCCCAATATAATAATTGATATACGATCCCTTATAATCGAGAGTTTTTCCATTCTCTAAAGCAACTTTTTCTTTACTAAGCGGCAAGTATTCATACTTATATTTCTGTCCTGAAGCATTTTTGGCATCTAACAATGTATCCATATCTTTATTGGATAAACCCCATTCAGCTAGGTCATCTTCTTTCATCGTTACAATGGTAGATTTATTATGGAATTTAGCAAATCCATCAATATGAAAGTCCGTAATATCTAAATTAGGTACTCCGTCTAACCAAATAAAGTTTGATACCCCAAGATCACTTATATATTTTTCAATTTCCTTTTCTGATAAATCAGGATTTCTATTTTTATTCGTTACCGCACTTCGAGTTAATAACGCAGTCCCATTGCTGTCTAATTCAATTGCGCCGCCTTCAAGGACAAATTTCCCCCAATCAATTCTTTCAATTCCTGATTGTTTACTCACATTCTTACGTATTTGAGCATCATTTTTATAAGGTGTTTTCTTCCCCCAACCATTAAATGCTGGATCTAATATTTTGAGATTTTTATTGCTGTCATAAACAAAAATTGGTCCACTGTCCCTTGCCCACACATCATCAGTAGGCGCGATAAAGAAATCAATCTTCTCCATATTTAACCCTTCATCTGTTAAAAGGTTATTGATTCTTTCTTTTTCTTCCTGGTCATATGCAACAATGTGGACTTTCTCACCCTCAGTTAAAGCACTTGCCATCTTAACCCAAATAGGTTCAACTTCCTGCTTATACTCTTCACCATATGTGTATTCATGTGGCCATTGTAGCCATGTACCTTCATGTTTATCTTTTTCATCTGGCATCGTATATTTCCCAGCATTTTTCTGTACCTCTACTTTTTCTCCTTCTTTCCCTTTAACATTTTCATTGTTATTCTCAAAAGAGCATCCACTAATAATCGTTGTAGATAATGTAGCTATTAAACAAAACTTCATTGCTTTTTTCATTTTTTCAACCTCCTGTTCTTGTCTCCAATAATATAAAGCTTCACATAGTGTGAAGCTCAAGTTTTTTATCAATGTAAAAATTACCAATTTTTCTTTGCATTACTTAGCATTTAACTACCTATTTAGATTTATTCATATGTCAATCACCTTTCTTACCTATTTATCCCGCTATTTGTGGGCAGTAAGACCCTCACCTCAAAATTCAGCGGAAGCAAAAAAGTTAGGTGGGGCCCTGCTGTCCGTAAAAGCCCGATTGATGAGGGCTTCTACTCAGTGGGGATGAACAAAGCCCCTCCACTGAATAAAGTTTCACTTTATTCAGTAAGTAAAACTTTACAAAATAAAAAATCGGTATTGATAATTACATATCAATACCGATTTTTTATAATTATTTTCCTTCTATTAAATCATTCGCCATTTTCCTAAATTCTTGATTAAATGCGTCATTCATACCATTTTGGACGTTAGAAAATAATATGACAAATGTTCGTTTATCCCAGTTAAAATTATTAAATGTGTTCCAGCCAGCTAATACACCGTGGTTATGATAATAATCTGGGTAAATATAAAAACTAAATCCATATTTTCTTGCAGGTGATGCAGAAAACATATCTGATATACTCTGTTTAGAAAGTAGTTTACCATCCATAATAGCTTCATCTAACTTTTTCATATCTTCAACAGTCGTATACATTTCACCACAACCATACAGCCAGTTCATTTTTAAGCGAGGCGTGGCTATTAACTTATTATCTTTTTTCGTATACCCTTCTGCTAAGAAAATATCTTCTGGGAGTGTTGCGCCCATTCCAGATTCATGCATTCCAACAGGAGTCAAAATATTTTCTTTCACATATTCAGCAAGTGGTTTATTCGATATTTTTTCTACAATATATGCAAGCACCATATAATTATAATCTGTATATTTCCATCCTGTCCCTGCTGGAAATTGTAACGTTTGTGCCCCAATCCACGTTACTAATTTTAACCGTGATGCTGCGTCAACACTACCTTGTCCCTGTTCTGGTAATCCAGACGTATGTGTTAACAAGTTTCGTAACGTAATATTTTTATCTGCTGGAAACGATGGGATATATTTATTTACATTGTCTTCAATGTTCAACTTCCCTTTTTCTTTTAGTTGCATAATAGATATTGCAACAACTGTTTTCGTAATAGAGCCAATGCGATATTTCGTTCTTGGCGTTGTTAATACTTGATCTTTCACATTCGCATAACCGTAGCCTTTTCGTAAAATGACATGACCTTTACTTGCTACAAGAACACTCCCATTAAATCCTTTATCTTTTAAGTACTGATCTAGTTTTCCAGCTGCAATTTCATAACGCTTTTTCTCATTCGCATCAATTTCCTGCTTAACATCTTTTTGCTTACTATTTACATTAGAAAATGCCTTTGCATCATATTTTTTTTCTTTATTTGCATGTATTAGTGTAACAACACTTCCACAAAAAACAGCAAAAATAAAGAAAATGATTAACCATTTCTTTAACATACTAGGAACCCTCTTTTATCTAGTTTCACTTAACGTATATCCATTCTATTTTATATCTTTTAATTATCAAGTATATTATAATATTATTTAATATTCACTCTGTTAAAACTAGATTCCTTTTTCTCATTTTCAATTTTGACTACTCTCTATTGTATTTCTTTCTTGCAAAATTTCCAACATACAATCGGATGCATTACACTATAATTTCAAATTCTTTTGTAACATTTGTTACATACTAAAAAGAATGGAGATGTAATATGAAAAACACCGATAAACGCAATCGTTTAGATGATAAGATGTTTCATTATCGGATAACAAAAAACAACATGGCATTAATTGAATATTACGGAAAACAGATTATGGTATTAAAAGGAAATGATGCTGAAAAATTTTTAAATAAAATAAATCATGCAAATAACGATAAAGAAAAACAGCTAATTATGGCTAAAATTACAGGTAATTTCAAAAGAGGTAATGAACGAAATTGAAAACGAATCTCATTTACATTTTGATTATACAACAAATAAAAAAGAAATGTCGCTCATTCAACATTTCTTTAGACTTTCTTCATAAAAAATTTACATTGCTAACATTCCTTCATTTTCTATCCTTCCTATATAAGCTAACCGCTGAAATAGTTAGTAATACAACTATGCATAACCACGCATACGTATATCCCTTCTTATCTACAATATAACCAAATAAAGCAGGCGCAGCAATAATGGCAATTTGATTTAATGTAAGTGCAAAACTCACTGTCATCCCTACCGATTCTTCACTTGCTGATTCCGCAACTTCAGTTATGAAAAGGCTAAACCATCCAATTGCAAAGAACCCTAACAATGCACTTACACCATACAATACATTCGTTATTGTATGTATGCTCATTACTAATATTAGAATGAAGAAAATAGAAATACAAACAGTTATAAATAAGAGGTTACGCCTATTCCCCTTATAAAATAAATCACTAGTAGCTGCTAATATAACCCTACCAACCATTCCAGAAAAGAACATAACGGAAAATACTTTTCCAGCTAAAATTGGCGTGATTGATTGTTCCAATACTAAAAATTTTATAAAGTGCGCAACTAACACCATTTGCAATGAAATCATACAAATGCCAGTTATATAAATTGCATATAACTCTTTTTTACACATCACTTCTTTTAACTGCATCCAAAAAGAAAGTTTACTACGTTCTTGTTTAACTTTCTCTTGAATATATGGTTCCTTATAAAATATAAAAAATAAAAACCCTCCAATTATACAAATACATGCAATACTATTTACCGCATAGGCCATATTATATTTTATTGTAAGAAACGGGATCAATACTCCCGCTAATGTACCACCAATCGGTATACCGGCTTGTCTAATCCCCATCGCTAACCCGCGATTTTCTTTTGAGAACCACTTCATTATCACCTTACTTCCTCCTGGCTGCGAAACACTATAAAACGTTCCTACTAATAAAAGTACAAAGAGTAACCCATTAAATCCATTGACCATATTAGTCAGTAAAAACGAACCTCCTAGTAAAAATGAACTTATCGAAATTAACAACTTTTCATTGTATTGATCAAGTAGCCGCCCGACAAAAAGCATACAAAATAGCGGTCCTATATTTACAACACTTACTAACAATCCAATCTCCGTATTCGTAAGTGCATATTCTTCTTTCCAAAATAAAGCAAACGCTCCAACACCATACGTTATAAGTGTCGCTGTTGTTTGAGCAACCGTCGCAAAAATTAACATAACCCACTTATAAGTACTATTCACCCTTTCTTCCATTAACACAATAATCCCTCCATCCCCTTCCATTGTATGAAAGTTCTGATATCATATAAAATAAAGATTTATCATGTAATTCATCAAAAAAAATGATACCTTTTCTGGAGGGATGATACTTGGATATAAAAGATTTAACTGTATTTTACGAAGTTGCGAAAGAAAAAAACATATCTCACGCAGCTAAAAATTTAAACTATGTACAGTCTGGCGTAACAATGCGTATGAAACAACTAGAAAACGAATTAGGTGTGCCTTTATTTTACCGAAACGGAAAAGGTGTAACTTTAACTTCTAACGGTGAGATTTTATTAACATACGCCAAACAAATTATCTACTTAATGGATCAATCTGTTAAAGCAGTTCAAAGTAATGGGATCGAACCAAGAGGCACTTTAAAAATTGGATGTACAGAATCTACAACCGCTGTAAGACTTCCATCTATATTAACGGCCTATTATGAGAAATACTCAAAAGTCGAATTGATTTTAGAATCAAATACGACGGAACAATTGATTAGGCTTGTACTAGAACGAAAACTGGACGGAGCGTTTATAGCTGGCTCTACTCAGCATGCTGAACTTCATACAAATATATTTCGTGAAGAAGAATTAGTTCTCATTAGCAAAAAGCCTTTATCTTCCTTTAAAGACATAGGAGACATGAATTTACTTGCATTTAGTCATGGTTGCTATTATAGAAATTTATTAGAAGATTGGCTTCAAGAAGAAGGAATTTCACCTAAGCGAGTATTAGAGTTTGGAACAATTGAAGCGATTCTCGCATGTGTAAAATCAGGTATAGGCATAGCAATTATGATGAAGTCTATTTTAAATGGTCATCAACATGACATATCATTCAACCCTTTACCAAATAGCTTCAAAAAAGTTCCTACTACTTTTATTACTAGAAAAGATATATATCACTCTGCTGCATTACAAAAATTTATGGAGATGACTCGCAATGCGTGAAAAGAAAATACGTGGTATGAAACGAAAAACAAACACTATGATAAAGCGAATTGAGGAACATACAAAAACATTCCCTTCTACTTTCTATAACGATGAATATTGGAATATGCTATTGCCAGTTTCGCAAGCTTTTATTGCCTCTCGTAAAACACCTAGAAAAGTAAAACGATTATGTATTCAAACCTTATTAAATCAAGCAAATCATTTAATAAATATGAAACCGAGCGATACACATACATATCGAGTTGTTGTTTTGATTCCTATAAATAATTTGTGGGATTCGCAAATCATTACATTTAAAAATGAGGACTACTTTCATAATTTCTTTAATAGAAATAGTGAATTTCAAAAATGGATTCTTCTTTCAAATGAAATTGATTTTTGGGAGACATGGGAAATTTCAGTTTGTCATACCTTCAAAACGCTTCACTTTCAAGAAATTATTTATGATGTAGATGAATGCTATGAAAAAGAGATTCTGTTTATCGGAGAGTTAAATTAAAAAGGGTATACCTAAAACACTGGTATACCCTTTTCCACTTATTTTTCCTTCAATACACTATGTAATCGATCCGGATAATTTGTAAACATTCCTGTAACACCCCATTTGATTAACAGTCTCATATCTGGTTTCTCATTAATTGTATAAGGGTGAATTAATAGTCCATTTTTCCTAGCCATTTTCATATATGACTCATCAATAATTAGTTCTCCGTTATCATTACGTAAGTTTGGTCCAATACCAGCTGCATACTTTTTAATTTCTTGAAAATCATCATTTGTTACACTTTTCGGTTCATGTGTAATGCCAGACCATTCAACAATTTCATTGTTTTCATTTGGATAATACCAAAGCAATTGAACTAACGGAATATTTTCATTCATACTATGAATCTTTTTCAAACTATCTTTACTAAATGATTGAATCATAACACGGCTAGAAGACATGTTTTGGCCTACTAAATTATATTTTTGTAACAACGCCAACAATTTCTCTTCCATTCCTGGATACACATCTGGTGATTTTGTTTCAATATAATACTTCATACTTCTTCCATACTTTTGGAAGATTTCTTCAAGAGTTGGAACCTTTTGCCCAACATACTCTTGCTTAGCCTTTTCTGGATACGCTTTATTAAACCATGATCCAGCATCTAAACTCTTTATTTCGCTTAACGTTTTATCGCGTACTTCGCCTGTTCCATTTGTAGTGCGATCAACTGCTGTATCATGCATTGCAATTAATTGGCCATCCTTTGTTAATTGAATATCTAACTCTAAATAATCCGCTTTCATTTTTTTCACTAAATCATAAGAAGCAAAAGTATGCTCAGGTGCATGTCCACTTGCTCCGCGATGTGCAATATTTAAAAACTTATTCGTATTCCATTCATGCTTTCCTTCTGCTTTCGCATGAACAGCTCCCCCAGCAAAGATGCTCCCCGTCATAAAGAAAATAACTAAAACGCTAATAATCTTTCTCATCCTTCTAACCCTTCCTACGTTGCAAATTTCAACAAGCTAATGAGATTTACACGAAATAGAAGACACACTTTCAATATTTTTATAAACCTATATTAAAATTCCAATCTTACAAATAGTTTTCTATATTATTAATATAGAAAACTATTATTATCCTATTTAATTTCTATAGCCCTCCTTTTCACATGTAACTCCCTATTTTGTACGGTTCATTCAATAAAAAAAGCCATAAATTATTTAGGCTACACTCCTGTATCCCTAAATAAATTTATGGCTTTTCTCAAATATCTCCGGCCTCTATTAACTTGTCGAATTTAATCATATCAAACCTATTGAAATTTGTGAATATTTTTTTCAGTACAGTGAAGCACATAAAACAATATTTCCGTAGTTACTTAAAAATCACATAATAAATTTCTCATTACCTCTTCCAATACTATATCTGGATTTACTACTGTTTTTTCCGAACGCCATCCGATAAAGCCATCTGGTCTAATTAATACAGCACCTCCATTCTCTATACTATATAATTTACTAAAAATATCTTCTGGAGCAATAAAGTCTCCACTTAAGCCAACACGATACCCTTTTATATTTATTCCTAATTTAGCTGAAACAGTATGTGCTGCCTCAGCCCAAGAACTATTTTCTACTCCTGTAAGTAATACAAAACTGTTACCGAATAAGTCTAATGTAGAAACTTTCTTCCCTTCATACGTTCCCCATAAATGTGGCGCTCGCGTTCCAGGTCTTCCATTCAACTCTATGCTATCCATTCTATGTGGAGTGACTAAATTATCTATAATCGCCTCTGAACAATACTTATATCCAACTGTAACAGCTAAACTATCCATATTATTCAAACTGCCTTCCTCTCTATTCGCAGCACGAAACAGTAAACTACTTGCATAAGCTGTCGTTAATTTTGCAACAGAGTGTCTCTCTTCATGATATGTTTCTAACAATTTTGGTTTTGCCTTCCCTTTTATAACAGCCACTAATTTCCAAGCTAAGTTATGCGCATCTTGTATTCCTGTATTTGAACCAAATCCGCCTGTTGGCGGCATAATATGTGCTGAATCTCCAACTAGAAAGACTCGATTTCCTTGAAATTTCATTGCTGTACTTTCGGCCGCTTCCCACGGTAAAACACTTAATATTTCTGACTCAACATTTGTACTTCCAATTGCTATTTCAATAATTTGTTTACAACGTTCCATCGTGAAATCCTCTGGTCCCTCTCCTTTTAATGGATCGTAGGCTACATGGTAAATCCATTTTTTCACGTTATCTACTGGGATCAGTGCACCAAGAACCTCTGGATGAAGTACCATAGAAAAACCGAATGCGTCTCCTTGTATAAACTCACTTAAGTCTGCTTCAAAATAAATATTCATATAATAGCCACCAATGGTTCCACGCCCCTCAGTTTTAATCCCTAACTGCTCACGTATTTTACTTTTCGCTCCATCCGCTGCAATTACATAGTCACAATGTATGACACTTTCTTTTTCTGTTTCACGATTTCGAATCTTTGCTTTTACCCCGTTTTCATTTTGTTCAAATGAAACTAATTCATGATAAAAAGATAGTTGCCCGCCTAATGTTTTCGCTTCTTGTAACATCATCTCTTCTAAAATAATTTGATAACACGCAGTTTGTTTTGATGGACTAATCTTTTCTATTTTTTGAAGTAACTCTTCATCGTTTCCGTATTGTGTCGCTCTCATTTGTTCCAATTCTTCTTTATTCGCCTCAGCTATTGTATGAACCGCTATTCTTCCTCGGCAGTTCTCTAATGCTTTACCTGCCAATTTAATTCTTTTTTCCAAGCCTAATTCTCGAAATAACTCCATTGTACGTAAAGTAAGACCGCCTGCTTTCGGATGAATGGCAGTAGACGGATGCCTTTCAATAAGTAAGTACTCAATGTTATGTTTTGCAAGAAATAACGCAGACGCTAACCCAGATAATCCCCCTCCAACAATTAAAACTGGTACATAATTCGATTTCATATATTTCCCCTCCAAATCATTGTTCTGAGCTCAGTGACATAAATATAATCAAAAAAAACATTAAAATATAGACTTATATTTCATTTTGAATTATCATATAGATAGATTACGCCCCAAAATTCCTTTTACCTTTTCATACATCTATAATCCACCTGAATTGTGTCTGTATGAAAGTGTAAAACAAAAGAACGTACTTTACGTTGAACCATGTTCTATCGTAAAATTCAAAAATAATACAAACATTATAAGCGGTCGTAACCTTATGGATTATACAAGGTTACGACCGCTTATTTTATTGTTACATCATTTTTTGTTTTTAAAACCTCATCTATTGTGTTATGTAGTCCTTCCAATCCCTTTTCTATCTCCCTATAATTTTCAACAATAAAAAATTCATTCGTCTCGATTTTCTTTCTCAATATTGCACCTCATACAACAATCATGTAGCATTACCGTATCGAAGTAATGGTTCATCATCTTAAACCTTTCGACTAATTACCTGGAGGCAAAGTGATTGAAATGAATAAACAAGAACAATTAAATATTATAAAAAAAGATTTTATTGATTCTCAAAAAGTATTATTGGCAATTGGTGATGAAACGCGTCAAGCTATTTTATTAGTGCTAATGGAAACGGAATGTCAAACAGGATTACGTGTAGGAGAAATCACGAAGCAAACACACCTTTCCCGTCCAGCAGTATCACATCACCTTAAGATTTTACGAGAAGCTGGCATTATTTTAATGAGAAAAGAAGGTACAAAGAATTTTTATTATATTGATATACGTACAAAATTAGGTTTATTAAAAAATCTTGTATTAGATATTGAGAAGCTATTGCAAAACTTTTATTAAAACTTGGAGGTATAAGAAATGAAAGCAATGATAATTGATAGATATGGAAAAGTCCCAATGCGTATGGCAGAGGTACCTACTCCTGAAATAAATGAGTATGAAGTGCTCGCAGAAATTCATGCAGCTAGCATTAACCCAATTGATTTTAAAATACGCGACGGAAAAGTAAAAATGTTACTGAAATATGAAATGCCCCTAATCCTTGGTAACGACTTTGCCGGTGTCATCACGAAGGTTGGATCAAAAATAACTCGTTTTAAAGTTGGTGATGAAATATATGCTCGTCCAAGAAAAAATAAGATTGGTACTTTCGCGGAGTATATAGCCATTCATGAAGATGATATAGCTTTAAAACCGAAAAATTTAAGTTTTGAGGAAGCTGCTTCGATTCCACTCGTTGGCTTAACATCATATCAAGCATTACATGACATCATGCAATTACAAAAAGGACAAAAGATTTTAATTCACGCCGGATCCGGTGGTGTTGGTACTTTCGCTATTCAGCTAGCAAAAATAATGGGTGCCATTGTTACAACGACTGCTAGTGAAGCTGGTGCGAATTTAGTAACATCTCTTGGCGCAGATGAAATTATTAATTACAAAACAGAGAAATTTGAAGATATACTAAAAAATTATGATGCCGTATTTGATACAATCGGCGGTGCAACACTTGAAAAATCATTCAATATTATAAAAAGGGGAGGAAACATTGTTTCCGTTTCAGGCATGCCGAATGCTCGCTTCGGTAAAGAATTTGGTTCAGGATTCTTTAAAACTCTCTTATTTTCATTAGCCAGCAAAAAACTTACTGCACTTGAAAAAAAGCATAATGCTCAATATTCATTTTTATTTATGAAGCCAAGTGGGGATCAATTACGTACTATTGCAAACTATATTGAAGCTGGTGAAATCAAACCGGTAATCGATCGAGTTTTCCCTTTTGAAGATGCGCAAAAAGCAATGGAATATTCCGAGGCTGGAAGAGCAAAAGGAAAAATAATTGTAAAAATTAAATAATAATAAAACCTCCATTTTCTTAAAATGGAGGTTTTAAATTTGCTGTTAAATAGACATAGTGCAATGAAGTCCTTACAATAGATTGCAAGGGGAAATATTATATTATACTTTTAGTTAACTTTACAAAGAATACATACGTACAAATACATAATTTAAAATACAAAAAGGAGGAGATACAATGACTAAAAATAATGAAACAGGTTGGAATTTAGATAATAGTTATACGACTTTACCACAATCATTTTATACAGAAATCCCCCCTACTCCCGTAAGTTCACCGGAGTTAGTTAAACTAAACCATTCATTAGCGATATCTCTTGGCTTAACCCCTGAAGAACTGAAAAAGGAAGCTGAAATTGCCATTTTCGCTGGCAATGGACTTCCAGAAGGAGCTCATCCATTAGCTCAAGCATATGCTGGTCATCAATTCGGACATTTTAATATGTTAGGCGACGGTCGTGCTCTTTTAATTGGCGAACAAATTACTCCTTCAGGTGAGCGTTTCGATATTCAACTGAAAGGTTCTGGCCCTACTCCCTATTCACGCCGAGGAGATGGCCGTGCTGCACTCGGTCCGATGCTACGTGAATATATTATTAGTGAAGCAATGTATGCACTTGATATTCCGACTACTCGCAGTTTAGCAGTTGTTACAACCGGGGAGCCAACCTATCGTGAAACAAAATTACCTGGAGCAATTTTAACTAGAGTCGCTAGTAGTCATATACGGGTCGGTACATTTCAATATGCTGCAGCTCGTGGTTCAATAGAGGACCTGAAATCACTAGCTGACTATACGATAAAAAGGCATTACCCAGAAATTGAATCTCATGAAAACCGATATACTGCATTACTACAAGAAGTCATTAAAAGACAAGCCAGTCTTATCGCAAAATGGCAACTTGTTGGATTTATTCACGGCGTAATGAACACTGACAATATAACGATCAGTGGCGAAACAATTGATTACGGTCCTTGTGCATTTATGGACAATTACGACCAAGGAACTGTATTTAGCTCTATTGACACACAAGGTCGTTATGCATATGGAAATCAACCATATATGGCCGCATGGGATCTAGCACGACTAGCTGAATCTTTAATACCAATTCTGCACGAAGATGAAGAAGAAGCATTAAAAATCGCTCAAGACGAAATTTCGAAATTTAGCGTACAGTATGAAAAACAGTGGTTCCTTGGAATGAAAAAGAAATTAGGACTATTTAGCAACGAAGAACAAGATCAATCACTTATTGAGCAACTTTTAAAAATGATGGAGAAATATAAAGCGGATTACACAAATACATTCCGTTCATTAACTCTTGATACGTTAGAAAATACCCCTCTATTCGATAGTCCTGAATTTAAAGAATGGTACAAACTTTGGCAATCTCGATTAGAAAGACAAGAACAATCAAAAGAAAACGCCTACGAGATGATGAAAAATAATAACCCATCAATCATCCCGAGGAACCACCGTGTAGAAGAAGCACTAGAAGCAGCTGTTACAAATGACGACTATAGCGTAATGGAGCAACTTCTTGAAGCTTTATCAAACCCTTATGCGTATTCTACAGATCAAGAAGAATACTGCATTCCGCCTGCACCGACGAATCGCCCTTATCGTACTTTTTGTGGCACTTGATTAAAAATTTGTTTTTATTTTAACCCAAAAATTTATTAAGTTAACTATTAATCACAAACTTAAAAGTTGCTTTCAATATTGAAAGCAACACATTTAGTATCCAACCTTAAACAAGTCACAAATTATAATTTGTGACTTGTTTAATTACCCACGTTCAATAGAAGATTTGTTTTGCAGGCATCGTTGTATCTTCAGAGACAGCATATGGATTTTCATTAGGTTTTATAATTATAAACGTTCCACCATATCCACTTTGAGCTAATTTATTACAAAGACCTTCTACCATAAAACCCCATAACTCCAGCTGCTATTCCCATTATAGATAATCCAAGTTTTTTCTTTATTTCAATGCTTCTTTTTCAAATATTCTCTTTTTTATTTCATAACTCATAAAAAAATACTTTTCTGCTTTTTCTATATTACCTACTTTATGAAACTCTAATGCCAGACTTTCAGTATATTCGTGAATATACTCCGATAAATTCTTTCTTTCAAAGTAAGAAAAACCTTCGAGAATAATTTTTTCTATTTTTTCTACCTCTAAATGCTGACAAAATCCCTTTAGAATTAAAAAGTGATATCTATATTCATCATTTTTTAATTCCTCACAAACCTTCAATCCACTTTCAATTAATTCCTTCGCTTTTTCTATTTCACCTAATTTATAATATTCTCTTGCCTCTAAAAAGATTGCCTTATAATGAGTAGGCATTTTTTTAGAAACCTCAGATAAGTGTCTAATTGCTAAAACTGAAAGATTTTGACTCGCATACAATAAACCTAAATTATGTCTGATTCTTAATACTAACATTTCAGCATCATTTTTTTGTAAAATGTTTATTGCTGACGCAATATATTCCTCACCTTTATCATGCTGCTTTAATTCCGAAAAAGATAATCCTAATATATTTTCGCACAGCGCTATGTTCACTTCATACCCTGCTTGTTTAACAAAGATATCTCTTGCTTTTGAAGCGTATTCAATAGCTGAATATGCGTAATGCAAGTGGTATTTTAATATAGCAACTCTATAATTAAACTCTGCATATTCAATTTCATCTGAAATATGCTCTAATAACCCTTCAGCTTTTTCAAAATAGTTGCTAGCTTCACTATAATTAGTAAGAATTGTATAATGAATGGCTTTGAATAAATAATAATAATAATTAGAATATTCATCATTTGGTTTAGGCAATGCATCTATTTTATCAAAAACTTTTTTCAAATTACCTAAACCATCTATTAACACTTTATATCGAAATTCTAACAGATAATAGTGAAATAAAACCTTTACATCTGATTCGATAATATAAAGCTTTTTATCGATCTCCCCTTTTAATTTTTTTGCTTCACTTATACGTTGAGCTCTAATATCTCGATACCAATCATTCAGCATCTTAGTAATTAATTCATTGCCAGTGATTTGTATATTCATCAAATCCACTCTCCTTCTTTTAATTATCATAAAAATAACATAATTCGATTATTTATATCTATCTATATATATATTTCTCAACAATTGAACGAAATTCATTCACTGAATTTCGTTCAATATTTTAATAAATCCGCTGTAAATATGAATACTTTTTCTTATAACCTCTGAATATGAGTATCCTTAAAATCCGTCTCATATTTCAATCCATATCCAAACATTCGATCCATTCCAATATGTGCTGTCCATATTAAGCCAATCATTATAACGGTATCTATCTTAAAATAGACACCTATTAGAACAATTAATATGGATATGATATATGTGTGACATACATTATATATTTTCGCACCAACGTGATTATTAATCCCATATGCTAACATTGATAGATCCGGCGCTAAAAGGAATACAAAAAATATAATCCAACTAAACTCATATATCGAATACATATAAATCGTGGCTAAAAATACAACCATTCCTTCAAAATGTACAATACGTTTTTGCATTATTTATCATTCCTATTTTTCTATATTTATTGATACATTTTCATCGCTGAAAGTGTTCTTTGCATTTTTTGACCAGATGGTTGCTAATATTGGCCCTGCAATGTTATGCCATACTGCCGCTAATACACTTGGGAGTGCAGCAGCCGGTCCAAAATGCAAAATACTTTCCAGCTACATTACTTATCGCTTCTAGTACTTTCATCCACTCAGCCCCTATCTTTTAATTGAAACACCTTATTCGGATTCAAAATATTTTGCGGATCAAGAGCTTTCTTTATTTTCTCCATTACAAATAATGCTGCCCCATGCTCTTCTTCTTGATACTTTCGTTTTCCGATTCCAACGCCATGTTCTCCTGTACACGTTCCTCCTCGTTTAAGAGCATACTGAACGATACTTTCATTTATTTCGTCTGCCTTCTTCACTTCCTCTTTATCATTTGTATCAATCATTAAAAGTACATGGAAATTCCCATCCCCAACATGACCGAGAATACCGCCAATAAGCCCTACTTTATCTAATACCTCTTTCGCATGTTGAATCGCTCCAGCTAATTCCGAAATTGGCACACATACGTCTGTACTCATTAGCTTTTTACCAGGATAACTATGCACGTAAGAGTACGCTAAGTTATGTCTTGCATCCCACAGTTTATTTCTCGCTGCTGTTTCCATCTCAAACGCAATTTCTATACATTTATGATCAAGAACGATTTCTTTCGTAAATTCAATATCTTGCTTTAACCCTGCTTCATTGCCGTGAAACTCTAAAAACAGTGTCGGTTCTTCTCTGTAACTTGTTTCATTGTAATGATTTACTTGTTTCATAGATAATTCATCAACGAGTTCAATTCTCGCGATTGGAATACCTGCCTGTAATATGTTAATTACAGCTTCTACTGCATCATTTATAGTTGGAAACGATGCCCTCGCAGCCATAACATGTTCTGGTATACCGTATACTTTTAAAGTTAACTCCGTGAAACATCCAAGTGTTCCTTCTGAGCCTACGAAAATACCATTTAAATGATAACCTGATGATGACTTTGCCGCTAAATTCCCGGTATGTATTACTACTCCATCAGCAAGAACGACTTCTAAATCTCGGACTTGATCACGCATTACCCCATACTTTACCGCTGTCGTTCCGCTCGCATTTGTAGCAGCCATTCCTCCTAACGTTGCATCAGCTCCTGGGTCTACACTAAAAAATAATCCATACTTTTTCAATTCTTTATTAAGTTGAGAGCGCGTCACCCCTGGCTGTACTCTCACAAGAAAATCCTTTTCTCTTATTTCAAGTATTTTGTTCATAAGAGAAAAGTCCATTGTAATTCCTTTTTCGTAAGGAATTACATGTCCCTCTAAACTGGACCCTACTCCAAATGGAACGACAGCTGTTCCGTACTGACTCGCTATTTTCATTATCGCGCTAACTTCTTCGGTCGTTTTTGGAAAAACAACTACATCAGGTAAACTACTAACATGGTAAGATTCATCTTTACTATGTAACTCTCGTACTGTCATATTTATTACTACTCGATCTTCAGGAAGTATGCCTTTTAATTCATTTACTACATGTTCAATTGTTATTTCCATAATCAACTCTCCTTTTTAAATTTAAAACAAGTATACCATCTTTATACAAAATAATTAGAAAAATGAGTTTTTTAAGCCTAAACATACAAAAAAGAACCTGCAGCACACGCTACAAGTTCTTTTTCACTACATTTTAAACGATTTCTTTACTAACAACATAAACCAAATTAAAGTAACTGCCATCAACGAATGAGAAAACCCTACAATATAAGTTAACCCTTTAAAGTCAGCTCCATTTAACTGAAGAAGCCCTCTCGCTGCTAGCGAACCTAACATTAATGTTAATGCAATGTTATGTAAAACAAACCACTTATTAAACCCTTTCACTTCATGAAACGCGAATACTTTTGCTAATCCTAAAGCAATTAAAAAGAAGAAAAAGCCAAGTACAAGTGTATGTGTATGCAAAAGATTTAACAAAGTAGATCCTAAAATCCCTTTATACTTACCATACTCCCTAGCGAAAATCCCTGATAATAAACCGATAATCAAATACGTAAACGATGCATTATATAATTTCTTCATTATGTACCTCCTTGAGTAGAATGTGTAGTGTGTCATATTTAGTAATAATGATAGTTATATAGTAAAAACTCCTAGTCACCTAGGAGTCATTGTATAAGTATCTCACTCTTTACAATCAATCCTAATTATAAAATATCTCTCTATACAAAACAAACGAACTTTATGTGAACAAACACCCCCATTAAAATATGTTGCACTTTTGTTTTACACAATCCATACTAATTGTTATAACTTTTTAAAGGTGGTGTAATAATTGATAGTTCTTGAAACCGAACGTCTAAATCTTCGTTGGTTTGATATAAAAGACGCTTCTTTTATTCTTGAGTTAGTAAACGATCCTGCATGGATTCAGTTTATCGGTGACAAAGGGGTTAGAAACTTAGAAGATGCAAAAAATTATATTGTAAACGGTCCCATCGATATGTATAACAAACTCGGATTTGGCCTTTACTTAGTAGAACGAAAAGAAGATCTCACTCCACTTGGTATGTGTGGCCTTATTAAAAGAGATTCATTAGAAGACGTTGATATCGGATTTGCCTTTTTAGAAACATTCCGTTCAAAAGGATATGGCTACGAGTCAGCTTCTGCGATAATCGAATACGGTGTACAAAAGCTCGGCATGAAACGAATTGTAGCAATTACTTCTATAGATAACATTGCCTCAGGAAAGCTTTTAGAAAAAGTAGGATTACGATTTGAGAAAATCATTTCAGATTCTGGAGAAGATTTAAAATTATTTGGGTATAACGCATAGTAAAGAAGGTCGCCTTGAATGGCGACCTTTTTTACTACTTTACTGATCTCGTAATAATACTTTTAGTTACATTATAGTTTTGCAGTAATTCTTGTGATTACCACTATTCCTTTCATATCACATTTTTGGAAATTCATAGAAATAAAACTTTCACTTCTAAATAAATTATATTAATATATTAAACAAAGGAAGTGAAAATAAATGGGACAACCGCTATTTTTATTAGTTCTTCAATTCATTGCATTTATATTAATTATTTATATCGTATATGGAATCTTGTACAATACCGTATTGAAATTAAATATGCCCAAATGGACTGCACATATAGTAGCTACGGTATTTTCACTTGGTATCGCCTATCAAGCTTTTATAAATTTCATTTGAATAACCTTTTTAGCAATTACTTCTATTGTTGATGCAGTAAAGCTTTTAGAAAAGCAGGATTGCAATTTGAGAAGATTATTTCAAAATCAGGAAACGTAGCCATTTTTTATAAAGTCTGTCCTGCGCAAAATAGTGAAGACGTTATTTTCGCTGAAAATGTGTTTGCATAACAAGAAATGAATTTAATTGATCCTGCAAAAATTTTATTTTAAATCAAAGATATGTAAGAAAATAAGCACATCCTGTTAAAAAACAGATGTGCTTATTTTTTAATTTCTATGCATTTTTACGTTTCAAGAAAATAACTCCACCAACAATTAACAGTAATGCGCCTGTAACCATAGAGATCCAACTTGTAAGATTAGTACCTGTTTGCGGTAACCATCCAATTTTAGATTGAATTTCTTGCTTAGGTTGTGGTTGTTCTTTTACTTGCTCGTTAGGCTGCTCTGGTGTTGGAGTATTTTTATCTGAATTTTGCTGTTCTGGTTTAGGTTGTTCCGGCTTTACCTCTTTAAATTTCACTGTTTGTCCCTTATCTTCAATTTCAGCGTGAATAGCTACTAATATATTATCTTGATACAGTTCTTCAAACACGACTACTTCTTTACCTTGTAATGCAGAAGCATTAAATGTGAAATCTAGTGTGATAGAACCATTCTTCTCTTTAGCAGTAAACTTTGATTCTACTGTTACTTCTTTACCATCAACTAATAATGGCTTGTTTGTTGCTTTATCCATTAGTTTACCTTTTACAACATACTCTTTGCCCGCGATTAAGTCTTTGTATTCCACTTTATCTTGGATTGTTACAGATTTAGAAATATCTAACTCTTTAGAACCATCAGCTTTGTTTGTTGCTGTCGTTTTTACTGATGGCTTAACGAACTTAACTGTTTGACCTTTATCATTGATATCAGCATGTGTCGTAACAACTTTTCCGTCTTTCAATAACTCTTCGAATACTACTACTTCTTTTTCTTCTAAACCAGTTGCATCAAAAGTGAAATCTAGTGTAATAGAACCATTTGCTTCTTTTGGTGTAAACTTCGTTTCAGCAGTTACTTCTTTACCATTTACAACTAATGGTTTATTAGTCTCTTTATTCATTAATTTACCTTTTAAAGTATACTCTTTGCCTACTTGTAGGTCTTTGTATTCCACTTTATCTTGGATTGTTACAGACTTAGACGTGTGCATTTCTTTTGTACCATCTGTTTTATCAGTAGCTTTTGTTTCTATTGAAGGAATCTTTTCATCTTTGACAATGTGTTTAATGATTTGACCATTCTCTTTAATTTCAAAAGAGAACGTTTCTTCATTTAATACATAACCTTTTGGTGCAACAGTTTCTTTATATGTGTATTTTCCAAATGGTAACTTTTCAAATTTAGCGATTCCTTTATCGTCTGTTTTTCCTTTTACTACTTCTTTTCCTGCTTCGTTATAAATCGTAAATTCTGCATTTGGAAGCTTGTTATTTCCATCAGCTACATCTACCTTTGTAATTTCTAGATCACCTTTGATAAGATGATTAACTGCCAATAACTCAATAATCTTCCCATGTTCCTTTATTTCGAACATAATTGGTTCTTTAACAAGAACGTAACCATGTGGAGAAGCCTTTTCTACAAATGAATATTTACCATACGCTAAATCTTTGACATTAATCTCGCCATTTTTATCTGTCTTATATTCCCCAACTACTTTTCCACTTTCATCTTTCAATTCAAATACTGCACCTTCTAATTTTTTGCTAATATCTTCATTATCTACTTTTAGTAATTTTACACTACCTTTCACTTCGGTATTTTCCACTGTAAAAGTAAGTGTTTTATTGTGCTCTTTAATTTCAAAAGGATACTTTGTTTTATTTCCAATATATCCATTAGGTGTTTTTGTCTCTAAGAAATAATACTTACCATACGTAAGACCTTCAACGTTTGCAATTCCATTTTCTTTTGTTACTACTTTTTGCACTTCTTTCCCATCTTCAGTAAAGACTGTGAATTCAACATTTGGTAAAACCTTTCCTGAATCACTGAGCTTTTTAATTTCGATGTTACCTTTTACTTTGTTATTTACTATTTGGACAGCTCCTGTTTCTCCTGTCTTAACTTCAATAGTTTGTGGTTTATCATCTGAAACATAGCCTGTTGGTGCTTTAATTTCTTTTAATGTGTAAGTACCAATTGGTAAGTTGTTTAATTCTGCCATACCATCAGCACCAGTCGTGATTTTTCCAACTGATTCATTATTTGCATTAAAGACCTCAAATACTGCACCAGCTAAAACTTCTCCATTTTCTCCAACCTTTTTAATTTTTAAAGAACCAGCTGCTTCCCAATTTACTGCAAGATCACTACTAAGCTTTTCTTCATTTCTTTCTAATAGTACTGTAGCGTTCTGAACAGTATCCGTACCACGGTAAGCAATTGCTTGAACTTTAGTTAAATTAGCAGCTACACTTAAATTAAATTCACCCGTTTTTGTATTCTTAGGAATTTGGATACGAAATTTTTCTCCAACTGAAATCTGATCTTTCACTTCTCCATTTTCACTAACAATTCTAACTCCATTAGGTGCATTTTTCGCTACTACCTTATAAGAACCACTCTTAGCATTTGTTTGTACTGAATATAGATTTGTTTCGAAGAATTCACCCTTTAATTCTGCTTTTTGCTTTTCAGCAGGAATCACATTCATAAAAACATCTTGAGTCTCTTCACTATTATTAGCATTACTAATAATAGCCTTAGCTGCTTTTTCAACATTTTTATTCTCATGTTTTAATTCATTTACATCGAGTTGACCTAATGCATTCCAAACCGCAAGTTGCGTTGCATAATGCGCTTCATTTTTATTAGCTACTCCCAGCTGTTCAGCACTTTTTTGCGGGAAACCATTTAATAAGACTCTATATACTACATTATCTGTTTTCCCCATTTCAGGAAGATCTTCACCATTTGGTGATTTTAATCCAAGGGTTAAGCAATAAGCAATTTGACCACTTGAATTTTTAATCATTTCAGTGCGAATGTACTTACCTAGACTATTACTATAACTCCAGTCCATTGAATATTTCTCATGCGTCATAACCTCTGCACTAGCCCTAGGTAAAAATACATTAAGGAATAATGCCAGTACTGATAATAATGTAAAAACTCTTATAATGACTCTCTTACCCAATTTTGTAACCTCCCTAGAATAAATTAATCCGAGTATATATCGCAATATCTAAAACATTCACGATCGACCCATTTATCATTATAAAACAATAAATTACAAATATTAAATAATTTTAATAAAATAGTCAAAAAATTTACACATTTTATTATTTATCAAGTTTTTTAACGAATTTACTATATACAAATTCTAAAACACGCCTACAATTTAAAAGACAAATATGTATGTTAAATATATAAATAGCAATTCCTTTACTCCAGTTATTAAGCTTTCCCCTATTAAAAATATCCTCTTCATTTTCTTGTTAACCTGAGTAACTTATACACCTCTTCTAATCTATTACACTCCTCCATTTAAATATAAAGGTGACTTCTCGTTCAAAGAATAAAGTGAAACTTTAATCCTCCCGATTCCCATCTAACTTCTTTGCTTTCATTGAATTTTTGGGCGGGAGTCTTACTGCCCCAAAATAGCGGGATACATTATGCAATATTGCATTTGATAATCATTTTCATTGTAACTATAATGATTACAGGATTACTATTAATCCAATATTCTACATGGAGGTTTTATTATGTTTAAAAAAATTATTGTATCTTCTATGGCGCTTACTATGTTCGGTGGAGCTGCAACTATGCTAGAGGCACCTACTGCTCAAGCAGCTTCTTATAACTCAACGTCATCCTCTTACTTTGATGTCACTCCTGAAGAGGCCGTGGCTTTCTATCAATCTCAAGACTATAAAAAATTAAAAGTATTTTTGGATGACTTTGAAGCAAGAAACCCTTATACTCCAGGTGGAGGCTACGCTCAAGGGAGTGTACGTATGCAAAAATTCAACGATGCTCTTAGAGATGCAAAATTAACAAATGTCTACCAAGAGTTTATTAGAATCTCATACTACAATCATTATCCAGAACCAAAATAATAACAACGGATTAAATGTTTATTATTTCTATAACTTAGCCTAATTTTAAATGTATAACCTAAAAATAATTACTAAAACCACTCATATAAGGGTGGTTTTTCTATTTCCCCATATAATTTAGCGGAATGTTACATCATCTTTATTTTAATATGTTTTATAGTAGACATTCTCTAGTTGACACAATCTAGTAGGTTAGCAATGGGAATATCAAAATATATTTATAATTATTTTCTGTTTAATAGCAAAAAACGAACACCCTCTCACAATTAGATAAGGTGCTCGTTTTCATTTTTATCGGTAATTCTCAATTCACTTTAGCTTCTTTCCAATAAGTAAAGATTAAATTAACTTAAAAACAAAGCGTTTTAAATTTAATTCATAGATCTTACTGAAACTTGGAATTGCCCCTTAGAACCATCATCATTTGAAACGTAAATTTTATATGTTCCATTCGGCAATGGAGATAAAGCATTCCGTACATTTGTAACATTAATTTGTTGTTCTCCAGGTTTTATATAACCACCAACAATTAGCTCTGTATTTGGACCTTTTACACTATATCCCATTGTATTTTGACCATTATTTTTCATAGAAAAGCTTAAGTCAGTACTCCCATCATATACGAAAGAAGTTACAGCCTCGCCACTATAATCCATTGTTTGGGTTAATAATAAGTCTGCAGAAACATGTTCAACTACATGAATTGGATCATTCGTTTTGTGTACTTCTTCAGCATAAGTATTATTCCCTAACACACCAAGTGTTAATGCTGAAACTACTCCACAACTAAGCACTAGTTTATTTAACTTCATTTTAAGTTCCCCCTTGATGTTTGTATTCTATTACCATCATACATCCTTTTTTAAGTGCGTTTTTATGTAATAATTCATATCTATAAACCTATATATTTTAACTTTCCGCCTTAATAGTTATTGAGAAAGCCACATAGATAAAGCTACAATATTACACTTCATAAAAAACATGTAAATTTTAAAGTCTTTTTCTAGCAACAGAAAAAAGAACTGGGCTTGGTACTATGATTGCTTATAGTATTATTAGAGAATTAAACGGAGATATAGAAATAGAGAGTGAATTAGGTAAAGGGACACGCTTTTCTATTAGTATCCCTTGCTAATGTGATAACAATTTTCTGTTTAGTTAATTACATAAATGAATTTTAAGAATCCCGCTAGCTAGCTTACTTATTAATTATCTTAAATTCATATGCGTTAATTAAATATAATAAGGATCAGAGCTTATCTATTGTTACAGATACACTCTGATCCTTTAGTTTAACTACATTAAACGCACTTAATATTTATAACTTTTCTTACATCGTGATGAAATACTAGTTCATCGATTTTATCTCATTTACTGATTAGATTTGTTTAATGTAAATATAATATCTCGCGATACTTAATTTGTTATTATCATTAGGGACATTTCCTGCAGTTGTTTTTTCATTAAAGTACAGACCTTGTGCCATTCATTGAAAAAGACAACTCCCTTTTTACTACTTCACTTCCACCGTATAATTCCCTGTTCCACCACCATACTGATACACATGTAAATAATACTTCCCTGGATATGTGTAGTAACTACCTACTAGTTTATTCCCTTGTTGCTGAGCATACGTAACATAATTATTTAAATCTGCTTCAGAATAAAGTACCCAGTTCATTCCGATATTATTTTCATTCGTTACGTTAATTTGAAGGTTTTTAGCATTCTCCACATTAATTTCAAAGAAGTCACTTGTATCGCCATTTCCTAAACTAGCACGTAAAACTTGATTTAACTGCAGTTTGTTTGCTGTTTGGAATGAGTTATTCGGTTCTTTTTCTACACTGTTATCTTCTTTCTTTTGAACAGTTACAGTCGCTGTAGCAGTATTAGTTGCTCCTTTATCGTCTGTTACCGTTAATTTCGTCGTATACGTTCCTTCTTTTGTATATACGTGAGTTGGATTTTGCTCATTACTTACTGCTCCATCACCAAACTCCCATCTATACAAAGTAATTTTCCCGTCTTCATCTTTTGATCCGTCGCTTTTAAATGAAATTGCTTCATTTACATTTCCACTATACGGACCATTTATAACTGCAACTGGTGCTTTATTCTCTGCACCTTCTTCTGTATTAATACCGTGGAACACAACATCATATTCAAATTGTCCTGATGCATTCACGCGATAATTTACGAAGTATGCTGTTACTGTTTTATAGCCTGTCCATTCCTTTGCACTTAAACGTTTTAACGTATCATTAACGTTTTGTGTAATTGTTTTCCAATCTTCATATTCTCCTTTTGCTGCAGTTCCTGTATATTTTCCTTGTAGTGTGAATGTATTAAAGAACTGTGATTTATTTTTCTTCACTGATACATTTTTCAATTTTGCTTCCGCTGTTATTTCTGCTGCAATATCTGAAACTGGCTTCGATGCATGATTCGCTAAATAATCGTCTGATACTAATGGCACATTATACTTCTCACGATTATCAACTAGCATTTGCATATAGTCTTGATATTCTTTATTTAAATTCGCATCTTTACTTAATGTAGAGCGATATGCATCATATGCTGTTACATCATTTTTCCTAATAAGATCATGTATTTTATCGAACATATCATATCTCTTATTGTACATATACGATTGTAAAGCAAAGGAATAATTATAGAAATCCCACGTTCCATACTTTGCATTTAACGTTCGCTCTGCCGTATAACGCTCTGCTGGATTTGAAGATAATCCTCCTATAATACTCTTTCTCGGTACAACATTATCCGTTCTCGTTGCCCCTGCAAAAAATTCAGCATTCCCTTCTTCAAACCAAGATAATCTTTCATTTTCATATATTTTCCCTTGTCCCCATAACCCTGGTACTTCATATCTACCTTGTAAATAATGCGTGAACTCGTGTCTGAATAATTCTTCTAAACTATAAATACTTTCTTCTGGCGTACGCTCATAAGTAAAGAACGTACCTGTTCCTTCTATATAAAGACCACCGTTATTCGTTTCATAACCGTACAATTGACGATTAAATTGATATTCTGCTGGGCTATTATAAATAACCATCGTTAGTACATCATCAGGATTTCCTTTTTCTAAAGGTTGATCACTTTCAACCGTACGATGGAATTGTGCCTTCACTTCTTTTGCCGCCCAATATAAACGTTTTACTTTTTCTTCTGTCACTTTATCTCCAGCTTTTAAAACAATTGCCCCATCATCAAACGTATACGTTTTTGGCAAATATTTTTTCTTTCCATCTTCTCTTATTTGATCTAAATTCACCACTTTACCATTTGCATCTTTTCCGCCATAATTCGTTGCGATTTGCTCAGCAGCTACGAAATATTGCTCCCCTAAATACGGATAAATTTTCATCGCATCTGTTACAACTTGTAACCCTTTCGTTCCTGTACTATGGAATGTACCGAGTCTACCTGTATAATAAATGCCATTATTAATAAGCCAACCGTTTTTTGCTGTAATCGTTCCCATTAATGCAAAACGACTTAGTTCATTAATATAACTATCTATTTTCTGATACCATACTGTATCTTTCGGTGCTTTCCTCGTATCGTACAAATACGATTGAATGTCGTAATCAACACCTTGCATAATATCGTAAATAGCATTTCCAGCTGAAAGATTATCTACTAATGTAGAAAAATTATCATTATATTGTTTGAAAATTTTTGCAGCTGATGTTATCGTTTCCACATCACTCGAAGCGTTTCCTATTAACTTTCCGTATGATGATACCACTCTATTTTGCTCTAATGTACCCAGCTTGAAATTTGAATTGTTAGCTATCGCTTTTAATGCAGGTAAGCATTTATCATGATAACTCCGTTCATTTAATTTACTAAGTTCCGAATTATAAAATCCTAAATAAAATCCTGAACGCAATACCTCCACTAATGTCTCAATCCCTTTTGAATCATCCTTCGTATAGGCTTGTCCTTGCTGCTTCAATTTATCAATAATCGCCTGCATCCTACTATCATTTTGATAGAATGCTAGACTGTCTGTATTAAACTGAAATAGCCCCGTAATTTGCTCCCAATCAATTGTTACAAGTAAATCTACTAACTGCTGATTGCTTAATTGATTTAATTCAGCAATTGTATAAGTTTTCGCTACAGCTAATTGCTTACTTTCTTTTTTCACCTCAGGTGGTCTTTGTGATAAATCGGCAAATTGTAGCCTTTTCTCAAAAGACTTGCTTTCGAGCACTTTCGATGAATGAGCTAATTCTTGTACTGGTAGTTGTACACCGACTGGCTCCATTTTGAGCACATTTCGATAAGAAACTTGCTCTCCCTTAGTATCTTCTGCCAAACTACCCCCTTGAAAACTCCCTAACATTAAACTAGCAAAACTTACCCCTACTAACATTTTCTTTGAATAGCCTTTCATGCTCTCCCCTACCTTACATTTTTAGTGTCCCGCTCCATTATTTTACTATTTTCACTTTTTGTCCTGTATTGAGAAAAAATAAGGTAACGTTCACACATGTATCCATTCCATGTAAAATTAACGCTTGACTTTCCGTGCATTTTATATCAAAAAAAGATAGATAATAGCAAAATCCCTGCTACATCTATCCTCGTTTTCAACACTATGATTTTAACTTTATAAACGTAACTTCCGGTAATGTTTGCATATGCTGAATAAACTCATTCTTTTCTTCTGATGATATATTTTTCAGTTGCATCCCGACCTTATAAACAGTTTCTGTACCTTGCTGTGAAGCTTCCACCTCATATGAGAGTATTGGGATGCCTTTCACTTGTAGTGTTTCTAATATTTGTTGTACCGCTTCATGTTTATTTACAAACATTTGCACTGTTATATTTTGTGGAAATAAAAATTGCACCTTAAAAATACGACTTACAATTTCTAAACCAATTAAAACGAGAATCGTCGCTCCAATGCCTACTACATACATTCCCGCTCCAATTGCTAATCCTATACCGGCAGTAGCCCATAAACCAGCCGCGGTCGTTAATCCTTTCACCGCCTGCTTTTGAATAATAATTGTGCCTGCACCTAAAAAACCAACTCCACTAACGACTTGTGCTGCAATCCGACTTGGGTCTAGAGACGTATGCTCTTCATACACAATATCTGAAAAGGCATATTTCGAAACAACCATTATTAACGCACTTCCTACCGCTACGAGGAAATGAGTCTTTAATCCAGCTTCTTTCGATCGAATTTCTCTTTCAATACCAATCATTGCTCCTAACAAGCCAGCCACACCGATTCGTATAATAAAATCAAAATCTACACTCACGGGCACTTCCCCCTTTCATTCATTATAGATAGATAAAACAAAAATTATCACAAACATCCATTTATCACCATGAAAGAATACCACTAAAATACACTTAATACTCCGACTGTTTTATGTTAATATTTTAAATATTAACATAAAACAAATAACTCCTGATTTTAAACCTTCACTAATTTTCTAAAAAACCAAAGGTGGATTGCATGAAATTAGGTTGAGAAATTTTAGAAAACGCTTTCATTTTGTTTCATAATTTTTTATAAAAAATACATAAATAAAGGAGCTTACTAACAATGAACGTCTCGTTACTTACACCTACTACTGATTTACAAGAAGAATACTTAGATTTCTATAACGAATGGAAAGATAGCGGTGAAACAATGATCCCGTGGGTTATCTCAAAAAATCCTGCCAACTTCCCAGCTATGGTTCAAGAACTTCTCGATGCGCATAACGGAATAAATACCCCTGAAACTTGGGTACCAGACTCTACATATTGGCTTGTTACAGATGAAAATAAAATTGTGGGAGCTGTTAATATACGTCATAGTTTAACCGAACATTTATTTAACGCTGGCGGTCATATTGGTTATGGCATTCGCCCTTCTGAAAGAAGAAAAGGTTATGCTACGAAGTTACTAGCATTATCATTAGAAAAAACGAAGGAATTAGACATCACGAAAGTACTTGTCGTTTGCGACGCAGTGAATACCGCTTCTGAAAAAACGATTTTACATAACGGCGGGCTTCGTGATGATGATTTCACTGAGGAAGATGGGAATGTAGTAAGAAGATATTGGATTGAGCTATGAATGATCACAAATAAGCGAGAAAGTGATTATACACTTTCTCGCTTATTTTACACTGCTTCTATTTCAAACTGCACTGTAATACCACTTGGATCTACCACCACAAACCCATTTGTAGTTTCATTTATTTCATGTTGTTTTTCTATTAATCTTTCTTTCACTTCATCTAACGCTTCTTTATACGGTAGTACAATCGTATACACCTTTAGCCCAGTTGCATGTACTGGTGGGTGTGGATTGTTTACTCCGTTCCACGTATTTGCACCAATATGGTGATGATATCCCCCTGCTGAAATAAATAAGCAATCCTCTTCACGCTGTTGTACTTCAAAACCTACTGTTTCCACATAAAATTCATGTGATTTCTCTACATCAGCTATTCGTAAATGTACGTGCCCAACGACAGTATTAGCAGGCAAACCATCAAACTCATAATCAACGAGTGTTGCCAATTCTTTTAAATTAAGTGGTGTACTTCCTCCTGGCCCTTCTCCCCATTGATCACGCGGACGGTCTGCATAAATTTCAATACCATTCCCCTCTAAATCTTGCAAATAAAAAGCTTCGCTATATGTATGATCACTTGCACTATTAAACCTTGAAATTGGTAAAATTTCATTTGAATATGTATAACGCCCTTCTTGCTCATCCGGGCTGTCAATTACATTCTTATTACGAAGAACCCCAAATAGCGCAGAAGCAAAAGCTTCACGAGTCGGAACTAAAAAGGCTACATGATATATACCAGTCGTACGCGGTTCTTGCAGTACCCCGTCCTCTAACCTTTCAAGAACAAGTAACGCGTTCTTTCCACCTTTTCCAGATAAATATGCTTTATTCCCCTCTTGCTTAATTACCTCTAATCCTACAACATTCTCATAAAAAGCAATTTGACGCTCTAAATCTTTCACTTTAAATTCAACATGACCAATACGTGTTTTCGGATGAATTTTTACCATGAATAACTTCATCTCCTTATCCCTATATTTTCCCATTACATATAACCGTTACTATGAAGGATACAACTAAAATCATCCTATGTAAATAAGAAAAGTCAGAATTCACATACATTTTTATTTTCATAATAAAAAGCCATCTTTTCTAACTTTTAGAAAAGATGGCTTTTTAACTCTTATCTCATTTTATGTACTTCAGCAACTAGCTTTCCACCCTGAATGCCCATATAAAGCTTCACAGGTGCATCATTCGTATTTTCAAATACTAAATCTAAGTATGGATATGCAATTGTAGCATCTCTTCCTTGTGGAACATAACCTACCGTTTTAGAATGTGTAGTTCTCTCCACCATTTTCAGACCAGCTTGATCTGCTGCATTGTATAAAGTTGAAGATGTTTGACAAACACCACCGCCATATCCATCTACTAATTTACCATCAACTATTTCTTTCCCTAATTGATATCCTTTATCTGGTGTTGTATCACCGATTAATGAATTAAAAGAGAAACGGTCTCCTTTTGCTAACACAACTCCATTTATGCTCGCTGCTGACAAACGAATATTCTCAATACGGCCACCTGTTGAACCACCTAAGTTCGTTTCATATCTACCAATTACCGTACCATTTCCTTGCGCATCACTTAATGTTGCGACTGGTTTTTTCTCCACGATCGGCAACTGATACGTAGCATCCCACATACCAACATTTAACAATTTATCTACTAATTCTTTTTCCATTAATTCATAAGAAGGTTTTCCTTCTTGCCAACTTCCATCAGGTGCTATACGTGAAGGAACCATTTTTTTGTCGACGCTTTTTCCAACCTCACCAACAACCTTTGTTACAGACTTTTTAAATTTCGCTTCATCTTCAAAATAGCCTAAACTAGATAAATCTAATTTTTTCACTTCAGTACCAGTTCGACCATCAACTAAACTAATAGTATCCTGCACTTCTGCTTTAGCCTCTACAGTATGCCCACCAATATCACTTACCAATGCAACATCACTTACTTTTGCACCACAGCCACTCATTATAGCTACACATAACACCCCAACTAATATACCCTTTACTTTACGGAACAATATACTCTCTCCCTTTCCCCAACATCACTATTATGTATTTATTTCATTTTTATGTATGTTTTGTTACAATCATTTTACAATATGTTTATAAAATGTTACAAGTTATTTTTCACTCTATATAAATTACTCTTTTCTTTTATAAATGTCTATACATATTTACATAAAAGTTTGAGTTTGATAGAATTGTAACTTTTATGTAAACTCTCTCTTTTATCCAGTATATACCATTAAGCAAAAGAAATACAAATCAAAAACCCTCAAGTTATTTTTTATAAAGTGAAACTGTAATCAGTGAAGGTTTTACGGGCATCCCGATCCTCTTTATTTCCGCTGAATTTTGAAATGGGGGTCTTACTGCCCAGCAAATAGCGAGATAAAGAGAAATCCCGTCAACATAAATAGGTATTTGCCGTGCCACCGCTCCGCTTTTGCACATACATTATGGTGAATTCAACCTATTTTAAAGAAATGGAGGATGTTATTATGTATCCCTACAATCCATATGATCCATATAATCAATATGTGTACCAACAACCACAGTATGACTTACAAACACAATATCAATCTTATATAGATCAAGCAGAGCAAACGAATCCATATGACCAAAATAGACAATTCCAACTTCCAATCTCTTTTCCTGGCACTGGAAATCGTCAATTAGAAAGACGCGTAAATGCGCTTGAACAAAGAGTACGTCAACTAGAAAATACAGTTGAGCGCCATACACGTAGACTAAACCGCTTAAACCAACGTTTACGCACAGTAGAAAACAGACTAAACATTCCATTCGCAGCATTAGAAGACGGATTTTAATCGAGAAAATAAAGATTATATAAAGGAAGGGGCTTCCCCTTCCTTATATAAATTGACGAAAGTTTTTTCCATCTCTATACTGATAAGAGTTAATGAAATGAAACAAGGTGATAAATATGGATTTTGAAATAAATTATCTTTCCTTTTATGTTGTACAAGTAGAAGGAAAAGGTGAAGCAGTTGATAAACGCTACAAACATTTTCAAACTTTAGACGCTGAAGAATATGAAGATAGCTCCTTAAAAGAATTTTTGAATGGTGAGTTATTAAAAATATCGAAGCGAAAAGTAGAACGTCATGCAAAAACAGAACAAGCCCCAACAAAAATTGGTCGCTTTATTGTAGAGGAAGGTCACGAACTTGATTCAAACCCTCATTACAACCTTTTTAATCGTATTCGCTTTGCAGAAACAAAGGACAACTTTAAAGATATGAGCGAACCCCTCGTTTATACATATCTTGACACAAGCGCTGTACGTGGTGGTGTATTTTTAATTGCTCAGGCAAAACTACGCAAATACTTTGATGATCCATTCGTATTCGTAATGAAATGCGACTTCGAACCAAAGGTTGCTTCTATTTCTGATGAATCAACACTGATTCGTAACGTTGAAATGGCCATCACAACAAAGAATATGAAATCTATCCAATATCCGTACATGCCTGAAGAAGGTATGGTTGAAGTAGGCGAATTAAAAATACACCAAGCATCACATGCCCGCTACTTTGAAGACTTCTTAAAATTCGTCGAATACGAACGCTCTATGCCTGAAATTATGAAAACACAAGTAATGGACATGGTATACGACCAAATTGAAGATGTATTTGAAGAAGGTACGGAAGAACGCGAACAATTCGACCAAGCGATGGAAATATGGGCTGCCAGTCCGAAACGCGAAATTATGGAACAATTTTCAACCGAAGAAGTAATGGAAGCAACTGCTCAAATCGTCCAGCATGCTCCTGAAGTCGAATTAAAACTAAAAGCAGATCATATCTCTGTGAAGGCCCTGCTTGCTGATTTCGGGGATCAAATACATATTGCGAAGGTAAATGATCGATATGTACTTATGATTGAAGCAGACACACTTACATTTGAAAAAGGCTTCTCTCCTATTGAGTTTCTGAAGCCAGATGAGCTGCAAGATGTGATTGAGCGGATTGAGAATAAGCAGCAGTATTCGTTTGATCCGAGCGGTATTGAATAAAGTGAAACTTTAATCAGTGGGGTTTTGTTCATCCCCCACTAATTATTAACCCTCACCAATCGGGCTTTTACGGGATAAATACTTCCATATAACTGTTGTTACTGGGCGCTTATAATAAGCGCTCTTTTGTTTATATTAAAAATCGATTCTACTAAGAATCGATTTTTCTGCTTTATAATAAAACATGTTTATTTTCAAATTTTTTTGATGCAAGATGACATTTGTTGCAGAATCAAATACATCCCTTCCTTGTTATACAAGCTTATTTCCATTAGAAATATCTACTTCAATATTTCTAGTTGACCAAGTCCTTCTATAAGTTGTTAAGATGCAAATTTCACTTTACTACCTCAAATTTATTGTACTCGTAAAAAGATAATTGAAAACGATATTCCGGATGTTCTCTCACCCAATCGTAGGCTTCTTCTAAAATTTCCATTTTGTTTTGCAAGTCATTAAGTTCACTACATTCGTCCCTTTTCTGTTTGCACAGAGGGCAGAATCCATTCACTATTTCCGCACTCGTCGCCCTAATAGTTTTACTTTCTAAATCAACTACTAGACGAAGAATAACAGAATGCTCTTCTTTTGTAGTCACCTTCATTTCAGCAATCCGATCCTCATTCCAAAAGACACCGTTTAATTCCACCTTTACTGTGACATCTTTAATATCCAAGTCTACCACTATCACACCTCCCTTGTACAAAACTCAATCTTACTCTTCTATTTTAAACTTTAATACACCACAACTTAAAGAGATATTAAGTTTTTTCCAATTCTTCTTTACTATGAAAGAAAGTGTAGTTAATGCTAATTGTGTGGTAAATATTATCCCAAAAACTAAAACAGTTAAAATGTTAAAGATTGTTTCCATTAAACTACACTCTTTTCTTTATATATTTTTTTATTTTATTAATACGGTTTAAAACTCTTATTACGTCTTAACAATCCCAAAGCAATTATAATGCACAATCCCAACAACAAGTTGATGCCTATTTAATATCAATACGCTGTTATTACATGTATGTAGTTAGAGGGGGAGGAGAAATTCATTTAACCTCTGTATTCTCCTCCATCTCAGCCAAATACCTAATCTGTCGTTCCGCTTTTCTCACTGCTGTACGAAAATGTTTTTTCAGGAGTTCTACTGTATTTTCACTTATATAATATCTTTCCGTTATACTTTCCCACGTGTCACCACTTTCAAATGTACTCCATTCAAAAGGGCGTTCTGTATTTTTCTTTAGTTCTTTAAACACCCATTTTCGCATCTTTTTTTTCGCTTTTTCTGTTAGTTTTCCGTTTTTTACAAGTTCAAGTTCACCATGTCTTTTGTATCGCTTATTAATATCTCTCTCGCTATATACTTTAAGAAGTATATTTGCTGTATTTTCAGCATCTGCTAAAGCACGGTGCTGTTTTCCTTCCCACGTTAAAGCGAGCTGTTCTACCGCAAATTGTAAACTTGGCGTATGTTCAAACAATTCCTCATATGCTTGGAAAACAAATTTTTGCAAATCAATTCTATTTTCTTTTTCTATACTTGGGCATTCAACACCATATAATGTACAATCATGAGATAGAAAGCGATAATCTTCTTTTCCCCATGAAACAAATATAGAACCTTCGCCGATGAACTGAATAAATTTCTCTATAATTTGAGGGAATTTTTCTACACCCATTAAATCTTTTTTCGTAATACCGGTTAATTTTGTTGTATGACGAGTTAATCGTGCACTTGGTTTTACTAACTCCGAAAATTCTTCAATTATCTTCATTGTACCTATTTCTATTTTTACAGCTCCGATATCAACTATTTCTGATGGATCTTCTGATTTATACGGTCTGAAATTCCTTTCAATATCAAACACAATGAAATGTGTAGCGTTTTTCAATTTATTTACCTCTTTCTAAATTCCTTTTCACACAAACACTTTATTTTCAGTATTTATTTATTCATGTACTTTATACAAAAATACTCCGAATAAATAAATGAAAATTCAGTCTTGTTATGATATGTAAGTAGGAGGACATCTATAAAAATGCAAAAAAAAAGAAGGGCGAGCCCTTCTTTTTTCAAAAATTACTTCTTGTTTACGTTAGTAGCTTGAGGTCCACGGTTACCTTGTTCTACTTCGAAAGTAACTTCTTGACCTTCTTCTAAAGTTTTGAAGCCTTCGCCTTGGATAGCTGAGAAATGAACGAATACGTCTTCTCCGCCTTCAACTTCGATGAAACCGAAACCTTTTTCTGAGTTAAACCATTTTACTTTACCGTTTTGCATGAAAAAAATCCTCCTACAATGTACCTATATGTACATATTCATTTTCAACCACCTTACAATAATAAGCCAGATATTAAAAAACTGCAACCCCTGAGGAGATTTAACATTGCTATCCTCCTCGGAAGTTACAGCTCATTTAAATCTCTATATTATTAAAAGTAAAATGGTTTAAATATACTATATCATATCAATATAATAAAAGTAAAGTTTTTTTCTTAAATTATTTTTTGTTCCCACTGCATTGCTTTTAATTCACCTGATCCGGCTACTACATAACCATCTTTTTGATTAACAATGCGCCATCCGTGCCCTTTAACTGAATCACATACTGTAACAATACCTTCTTCAAGAAGCACACGGCACACACTACTAATCCCCGCCTTATTTTGCGTTGAAGTTGTATATAAAACATGTTGATCTACACTTAAGTCTAAATAACTACTTGCTTTCTGCTCACTTTGACATGTATGCCAATATATTTTTTCACTTGCAATACTTTCATCTATTTTACAATAAGAAATATTCCCGCTAACTCCCTTGCACGATCCACTTGCCGCTACTAAATAAGAATTGTGTAAAGTCAACGCGGAGATCATTTGATTCATCGCAATTTTAATCCTCTTTAATTTACGTGTCTTCAAATCAAAGAGCCAAACACCACCATATTTAGCATGTATTTTCGTACCAATAAATAAGTAATGTTTATATAAAAATAATGATCGAATAGACGGTGCCGCACTGCCATACTCAAGAAACGGATGAATAGTTTCCCATGTCAAACCGTAATTATTAGAAAGATACAGCGTTTTTTCTCCATGAGCAACAACAGTTCCTTGTACATTGCTACATACATTCCAACTCGTTGCTTTTGTTGGAAAACGCTGAATCGTCCAGTTCTCTCCATCATTCATACTGCGAATAAAAATCCCTTCGTCACCTACACCATAAACTACATTATCTTCGCTATGTAAATCCCTAATTCGTTTTTGAAAACCATTTAAAATTCGTTTCCATTCTCCGTCTTGTTCAACAAATAAGCCATTATATGTAGTAGCTAACAACAGTTTTCCATCTCTTAACTTTGTAATAGCAGTTGCACTTAACATTGTCTCCACGTTGACACTCCCATTCTTAGAACTTCTCAGCAAATGCAATTGCAAAATTACTGCATTTTTCAACATCCTCTTCATCTTCTGGAGCTAATTCAATTTTCAGCCCTTCTTGTACAAGCTCTGCACCGCGTTCCACAAGACGTTCTTCAAATATCGTTACCGCTTCACAAAACAGTTCATACGCCGTATCACCCGATCCGAATACCGCTACCTTTTTCCCAGCTAAATCTATATTTTCTAAGTCATCATGAAAATCTTCCGCTTCAAATGGTAATTCACCATCGCCCCACGTATAAGACCCTAAAATGATTCCATCATAAGCTAATAATTCTTCAGCATCCATGCCTTCCATTTCTTGCAATACTACTTCATGATCAAAAGCATCTAAACTAACTTTAATTAAATCAGCAATACTCTCTGTATTTCCTGACATACTTGCATAAGCTATTAAAATTTTTGCCACTTTGGCATCCCCCTCTAACAATAAATGATTCTCATTCTCATTATATTAATAATGATAATCAATTTCAATTGATTTTTTCTACTTTTATTTACATTTCACATTACTTATTTCAAATAAGGTGAAACTTTAATCAGTGAGGGTATTCATCCCCCACCTAACTTCTTTGTTTCCGCTGAATTTTGAGGCGGGGGGCTTACTGCCCGGCAAATAGCGGGATAAAGTGAAAGTTTAATGAGTCCTCACCAATCAGGCTTTTTCAGACAGCCCACAAAGAGCGGAATAAATAAAAAAGCACAGATGACTATACAATCACCTGTGCTTTTTTATTATTTTTTAAAAATACCAAAAGGCTTTCCTACTGGTAAAACAACTTTTCCGAAGTGTGTATTTAACACTGCTGCTGCTGAACCGTAGAAAGATAATAATGAAATAAGAAGTTCAGAATATGCTGCTAAATTATGCATTGCATGCGGCATAACACCTAAAGTACTTAATGAAAGACCGATAAATAAGAAATCAATAAGGACGAAAATCATAAATAATACTTTATGTGTTTCCATTGCACCAATTGTCATAAAGATTGTGAAAATCAAATATCCGATAAAGGCTACACCAAGCTGTTTTGAATCTGCAGCTTGTGCTAATTTTTCGCCAAATACTCCAAGTTGAATTAACCAAGTCATTCCAACACCTAGCCAAAATAGACCGTACGCACCGAATGCTGTTGTACCGAATGTATTGTTATGCTTTGCATCATGAATGCAAGCAAAGATTTGTGCAAATCCTCCTAAAAAGATTGCCCACGGTAATACAAGTGAAACGCCATCTGTTAAGCCTAACTTTTGAGATGATGCTACAAGTGTTACCATCGCTAATCCAAATAGACCAATTCCAGATGGATCCGCTGTTGTCATTTTCACATGATGTGTAGTAGTTTGATTGCTCATATAAACCTCCTGATTATAAACATACTCGAATACAATACTTAAATCAGAAGACTATGTCAATGGTTTTTTTTGTATGTTGTCAGACGTTATATTTTATAATGATTAAATATATTTCTGACCACTTCATAAGGTTTTATATTCACTTTTTCCAACTCGTTTATCGGTAGCCATAACGGAATATAATTTCCCCTACCTTCCAGCTGAAATTCCTCAGCTGTTCCGCTTCCGAACACTCCTCCTGTAATATAGGCAGCATAATAATATTCATTTCCTTTATATTTTACCTTTGCAATAAGGTGCTCCACTTGTATATGTACCCCTAATTCTTCGTATACCTCTCTTTTCGTTGCCTCTTCAGGCGTTTCACCTTCCTCAATCCCTCCGCCAGGAAAAACATAATATGTTTCCTCTTCTCGAATACGTTTTATAAGAGCGATTTTTCCTTCCTGTACAATGATAGCGGCTCCGCGATTTCTTATCATTTTATTACCTCAATACGAATCGCAACTGTTCCCCACTCTTTTTCTTGTTCTTTCGTATATATTTTGTATGTACTTTCTAACATTTCCTCTAAACTATCATTTTCACAATCCAATAATTTTTTATCGATTTGTTCATACATAGCTTTAAAGCTCTCGTATCGCTTTATTTCCGTTACTTTTACCGTCATCATTTCTGTTGTCGTAAGATTCGTAAATACGATTTCATCGTCTTTGTTTATTAGTTGACGTTTTTTATCGTATAGGCGTACTTCATATACTTTTTTTCCTGATTGAATTGACTGAAACGGTTTATTATATAAACCCATTTCGTATCGCATACATCCCACTCCCTTTTGTTCATTTCACCTATTAATACAGTTCACATTACTACATCTTGCATATAATATTCCATACGTATCACTTAATTGAGAAAGGAGGCTGAAGAAGCATGTTATATTTAAATCAAAAACCTGAATATAATAAATATGATATTGGTGATTATACTTATAGTAAAGTAGGGCCAACCATTTTTTCTTGGAACGATGAAACAAAATTGAAAATAGGTAAGTTTTGTTCATTAGCAGAAGAAGTCGTTTTCATACTTGGCGGTGAACATCGCGCAGACTGGATAACGACTTATCCATTTAATGCACTTTTTGATGAAGGAGCACATATTACTGGTCACCCTTCTTCAAAAGGTGATATCGTAGTTGGCAATGATGTATGGATTGGTTATCAATCCTGCATTTTATCTGGTGTTACAATTGGTAACGGTGCCATTATTGGTGCAAAAAGTGTTGTTACAAAAGACGTCCCTCCATATGCAATTGTGGCTGGTAATCCAGCAAAATTTATTCGATATCGTTTCCCGCAAGAAACAATTGACAAACTAGAGAATCTTGCATGGTGGGACTGGGACATTTCTGTTATAAAAGGAGCTATTCCATTACTACTTTCCGACAAAATCGACGAATTTTTCACCTCGCCCGAAAAAGAATCTACATGATTAATGAAGAAAGAGCATCCTTCTCTTACAGGATGCTCTTTCTTCATTTATTTTTTCTTTATTTGCAAATGATCACACGGAGAACATTGAAAAGGAATTTTCCCTAAGCAATTAAGATTCGTTTCGCAAATTTGTTCAATCGTTGGAACAAATGGAATGACAACTATGTTACTTTCTACTATTTGTGTAACAGGTGGCAATACTGTGCCTACTTGATGTTCAAAACGAATACTCGCTTGATTTATATAATTTCCTGAACCATTTGGCGCGCTCTGTACTGCTACTTGGAACGAAACTGTCCTTGCTTCACCAGGATTTAAACTTCCGATAAGAAACCCTACTGCCGGGCTTACATTCGGCACTGGCGTATTATCAACCGTTACACTTCCAGGAACAAATCGAACACTACTATCTAACATATCTTGAAAACGAATATTTTGCATTACAGTATCACCCGTATTTGTGATGACTGTCGTAAACGTAATGACATCTCCAATTGTTGCTACCTGTAAATCTGCCGTTTTTACGACTGTCGTTGAGACATTTTGAGGAATAAACGGGATAACAACTGTATTACTATCACCTTCAACTACTACTGGCGGCTCATTCGGATTTACAGTTGCAAGCCCATTCGCTGTAGCAGTATTTGTAACTAAATTATTTACTTGCCCTCCTATTATTACAACTTGGAAATTAATAATTGCTGCATCATTTGGCTGAAAATCACCTAACGGAATACCAGTATTCGGATTAGCAAATGGAAGAGGTACATCATTTACCGTTACCGTACCATTTATAAATAGCGTATTCGGATCAATGATATCTGTTAACACAATATTGGTCACAGGAACTGTACTATCATTTATAACAGCGATTCCGTAAGTGACAACATCCCCTATCATTGCTACTTCAAAGTTTGCTCCTTTTGCAACAAATAAGATTGCAGTATTTACCGTCACTATAACTGTATTGCTTGTATCCATCACTGTAACTGGCGGCTCCCCTGGTACTAAAATATATTCTGCTAACGCCCCAGCAACGTTCACTACTGTACCACCATCCGGAAAACTTGTAATCGTAGCTTCATATGTTACAAGTGCCGTCTCACCAACTGGTATATCAGGTATCGTAAATCCAATCTGCGGATTTACCCCCGGTTGCGGAACCCCATTTATCGTTACACTATTTGGAACGAAATCAGCTTCCTGAGATAGCACATCGATAAATTGAACATTCATTGCATCAGCAGTACCAGTATTTAATATACGAACAGTATACGTTACCGTTTCTCCTACACCAACAACTGAATGGTCTACTTCTTTTAGCATATCTAAGCTGCCTCTATTTACCGGCGTAACCGTCGTATTACTTGAATTTGTAATTGTAGACGGAGGTTCTCCTGGAATCAATTCGAAATCACCCGTTACTCTTGCTGTATTCATAATGCTACTAGAAGGCGGAACTGCGATTACATTTACTTCAAATGTAATTAATACACTATCCCCTACTGCAAGATCAGGCAATGCAAAGCCTACAAATGGATCTAAACCTACTTGCGGAATCCCATTTATTTGTACACTTCCAGGAACGAATTCTAAACTAGGTGATGGAACATCGATAAACTGAACATTCGTTGCTGTTACCGTTCCCGTATTTGTAACTTGCACACTATACGTTAACGTATCTCCTAATCGTGTCGCTTCTTTATTTACAGATTTTATAACGCTGAATCGTCCTCTATTCACTCTAGTTATCGTCGTATTACTCGGCTCTGTTACTACAACTGGTGGTTCTCCTGGCACTAAAGTAAAGCTTCCTGTTATATTTGCAACGTTCGTAATTGTTCCTGATGACGGGATGTTTGTAACTGTCGCTTGAAACGTCACTATAACTGTTTCACCAACTGGGATATCTCCAACTCCAAATCCAGTAATCGGATTTAAGTTTGGTTGCGGGGCTCCATTTATCGTTACACTATTTGGTACAAATGACGCTCCTGCTGAAATGGTATCAACAAACTGAACAGCATTAGCTGTTACTGTTCCTGTATTTGTTATTTGAACCGTATACGTTAATATATCTCCAACGAGAGTAGCAACCCTATTTACTTGTTTAATAACATTAAATTGCCCTCTATTTACAGTTGTAAGTGTTGTATTGCTCGGCTCTGTTACTATAACTGGTGGTTCTCCTGGTACTAATACAAAACTTCCAGTTACATTTGCCGTATTGGCAATTGTTCCGTTTGATGGCGCACTAACAACGGTTACTTGGAAGATGACTTCTACACTTTCACCTGGATTTATATCTGGAAGCGGGAATCCGTTATTGGGATTGAATCCAGGTTGTAACACACCATCTATCGTTACACTGTTCGGCACGAATGCTATAGAGGAAGGTAATACATCACTATATTGAACATTCGTTGCTGGCACTGTTCCTGTATTTTGAACTACTGTTGTATATGTGATTGTATCGCCTACTGCAACAACCGGCTGACTCACTGATTTTAAAACATTCAAACCAGGCTCATTGATTTCTGTTAATGTCGTATTACTTGTCGTTGTTTCCGTAATAGGCGGTTCTGTTTCACTTACAGCAAATGTAGCTGTAACGTCTACAAAATTAACAATCGTTCCACCTTCTGGTATGCTTGTAACCACTTCCTGATATGTGACAAGTACAAAATCATCGACAGGTATATCTGGAACTGTAAAACCAATGAAAGGATCTAATCCTGGTGCTGGTACCCCGTTTATGCTCACACTTCCTGGTACAAATGCTACACCCGCGGAAGTAGTATCGATAAATTGAACATTCGTCGCTGGCACTGTTCCGAAATTAAAAATCAATACATCATACGTTAATATTTCTCCTACCGTCGCTACTTCTTTATCTACTAGTTTCAATGGAAAAATAAACGCTATATTAATTGTCGTAACGACTAAATTTGTTAATATCGTTTCCGTAATCGGTGGTTCCTGCGGATTTGGTTGTGAAGTAAATGTAACATCTGCATCATTTAATATGACTTCATTATCTGGAATTTCTGTAATCGTCACTTGGAATGTGACCTCAATACTTCCACCAGCGATTAATAATGGAGTAACTGTAAATCCTATTTCTGGATTTAAACCAAGTTGCTGCACTCCACCTATCGTTACACTATTGTCAACAAACGTCGTTCCTTCTGGTATGACATCTTGGAAGAACACATCTGTAACAGGGATAATTCCTACGTTTGAAATGAGCACAGTATACGTTAATACATCCCCAACGGCCCCAGTTGCAACATCAACTGTTTTTGTTGCAGTTACTTCACCAGGAGGAGGTAACGGTATTGTAACTACCGTTGTATTACTTGAATTCGTTGTTGTTACAGGTGGCTGTAAAGGATTTAATAAGAAAGTGGCTGTAGCAGATGCTGTATTTAATACTGCTCCACGTGTAGACGGTGCAACTACCGTAACTTGGAACGTTACTGTCAATGATGTTCCAGCTGCAATATTAGGAAGCGGGAAACCAACATTTGGGTCAAATCCAGGTTGTGGCGTTCCATTTATCGTTACACTATTTGCTACAAAAGTTGTTTCTAAAGCAATTGGATCAAGGAAAGAGACATTCGTTGCTGTTACTGTACCGTTATTTCGAATAACAACAGAATACGTGTAAGTTTCTCCAAGTGCTGCTTGTTGTACAGATGAAGATTTTTGTATATTTAACTGTGCTGTGTTTACTTGCGTCACTACAAAATTACTATTTGTAACAGTCGTTATTGGAGGGTTTGCTGGATTTATAAGAAAACTTGCAGTAACGTTCGATTGGTTTCTTATATTTCCACCGCTCGGAACACTCGTCACTATAACTTGAAACGTAATCGTAGCCGTTTGCCCGACCGGAAGATTTGGTACCGGGAAACCTAGCATAGGATCCGCGCCTTGCTGTACGACTCCATTTATCGTCACACTATTTGCTACAAAGGCAGTACCAGACGGAATTGGATCTTGAAAAACAATATTCGTTGCAGGAACAGTTCCTGTATTTTGAATAAGAATCGTATACGTTAACGTATCTCCTACACCGGCTTGTAGTGTATTTACACTCTTCATTACATTAAGTGATCCTACATTCACTCGCGTCACAACAATATTACTAATCGTTACAATTGTAATTGGTGGCTGGAGAGGACTTACTTGGAAATCAGCAGTGACATTCGCATTATTCGGAAGAACTCTATTTGGTGGTACACTCGTGATTGTCACTTGAAAAGTGACCGTCACCATTCCTCCTACTGGAATATTAGCAAGTGGAAATCCAGTTGTCGGGTTTAAACCTGGTTGAGGTGTCCCGTTTATTGTTACACTATTCGCTACAAAAGTGGTTCCAACTGGAATCGGATCAAGGAATGATACATTTGTCGCTGTCACCGTTCCACTATTTTGTATACGAACTGTATACGTTAACGTATCTCCTACACCGGCTTCAGTAGCACTTACACTTTTCATTACATTTAACCCTGAAGAATTCACGATCGTCATAACAGTATTACTTGGTACTGTTACAGTAATCGGCGGCTCTGTTGGATTTACAAGGAAATCTCCAGTTACATTCGCATTATTTACAACATTATTTCCTTGGGGAATTTCATCAATTAATACTTCAAATGTAACAATAACACTGGCGCCAGTAAGCAAATTATTTAATGGGAATCCAAGTTCTGGATCTGCCCCTTCTTGTAAAACACCATTCACAACTACACTATTTTCAATAAATAATGTCCCTTGGGGAATTGAATCTTGGAAAAATACATTCGTAGCTGGTACACTACCTGCATTTATGACTTCTATTGTATATACTAAAATATCCCCTACTGTTGCAACATCCGTATTGACTGCTTTCACAACTTCAAAGTTTCCTGATTGTACTGTCGTATTCACAACATTACTCGGTACATTGATTGTTACTGGTGGTTCATTCGGATTCACTTGAAAGCTTGCTGTTACATTTGCTTGATTTAAAATATCTTCATTTTCTGGATTCTGTACAATTACTACGTCAAATGTGACTACAACCGTTTGAGCCGCAGGAATATTCGGAAGAGAGAATCCTGTATTCGGATTTAGTCCACTTTGCTGTACTCCATTAATTGTTACAGAATTTGCAACAAATGAAACAGCGGAAGAAATAGCGTCTTGGAAAAATACATTTGTTAACGGAACGTTTCCTGTATTTTGAACGGCAATTGTGTATGTTAAAGTGTCTCCTACTGCCGCTTGCGTTGTATTCACTTCTTTTATTACATTTAAACCGCCTGTATTAACTTGTGTCACAACTGTATTCGTTTGTCTATTAATCGTTATTGGTGGCTGATTTGGAATAACGACGAAATTAGCAGTTACATTTCCGCGATTCGCAATTGTGCCTCCTGATGGCGTTGATGTCACTCGTACTTGAAAAGTCACTGTCCTACTTCCGCCGGGAGATATATTTGCTACTGTAAACCCAGTCGCTGGATTTACCCCAGGTTGTGAAACCCCATCCACAGTCACACTATTTGGTATAAAAGTCGTTCCAATTGGGATTGGATCTTGAAAAATAACGTTCGTTGCAAGTACATTTCCTGTATTTTGAATTGTTACCGTGTACGTAAGAACATCGTTAACCGTTGCAAAAGCTTTATCCACTGTTTTTCTCGTTGTTATATCAGCTATATTAATTGTCGTAACTACAGTATTACTTGTCGCTTGCCCTGAAACTGGTTGTTGACCAGGCACTGGAGTAAAGGTAAATGTTGCACTCGCACGGTTTGGAATTGGATTGACAAGAGGGTTCGATGTTACTCGAACTTGAAAGCGCACTACAGTCGTTTGCGAAGCATTAATACTTCCTAGATTAATACTACTTGCTGGATTCGCTCCTGGACGCGCTACTCCATTTACCGTAACGCTATTTGCGACAAATGTTGTTCCAGCAGGGATACTATCAACAAAAATAACATTGCTCGCAGTGACATTTCCATTATTTGTGACATTAACTGTGTACGTTAATACATCATTAAGCGTTGCCGTCTGTAAATCTACAGATTTCTGCATACTTATAGTTGCTTGATTCACTGTCGTTTGTACTGTGTTTGAAGAAGACGTACTTGTAATAGGAGGACTACCAACGAAAGGACGAAATTGATATGACACCATTGCACGATTTAAAATAGGATTGGGATTCGGGAATGATATTATTCGAACTTGAAATGTAACAATTCTTTGCGTGTTATTTGGGATTGTACCTAAATTAATTCCATTAGAAGGGTTTGCATTCGGCTGTGTTACTCCCCCTACCGTAACACTACCTGCAACAAACGTCGTTCCGTTCGGAATACTATCACGTAATACAACGTTTTCTGCACTTCCTGTTCCTGTATTTGGGACCGTAATCGTATAAGTGAGGGTATCCCCTACCCCTGCGACTGTTCTATTAACTGATTTAACAGGATTAATAATTGGACCTGTTGCATCAATTTGAACACCAAAACCAGCTGCTGCGTATCCATCTCCATTTGTAACAAATCGAACCGTTGCTGATGTTTGACTGTTTACTAAAGATGAGGAGGCATCTACATTCGTAATATCCCACCCTTGTCTTCGGACGGCCAAAGCTACCCCTAACGGCTGATTCAAATCTCCAAACGTGCCGCTCGTATCTAAATTTCCACTATCATTACAAATTTGTGACTGAAAGAAATTATTCGCAGGGTTTCTCGGTCCGAATAATGCAACTGTAGCATTTGCATTCGGCCCAAAGCGAAGTTGATCTCCAACAATGTTAGAATCACCTTCTTGAGCAGTTACGAGCACTCTTCCTGTAACAGCTCCTGTTGCCGGCGTAGCAAAACCTGAAATTGTAGCATCAACTGGCGGGGATGAAGCATCGATAATTTCTTGACCTGCATATACTGACAAATTTCGAAGTGGTAAACTTGCATTTTGATACACAACCTCAAGCGTCCATCCAGCTGAACGACTGATTGTCGGGTCGGCTGAAGTTCTTGCAGCTGGCACAGCACCCGTTGTATATGTGCCTGCTCCACCTGCACTAACAAGATTTGTTACATTGGCAGAGCGAGCATAATAAAACTGATTTCCTACTGAACCTTGCTGCGCGGTAGCAGGATCTGGCGTAACAGAAAACGTCCCTGCTGGCGTTGTAAATGTAATGTTATCATTTAAAAATGGTAACACATCTTCCGTATCAGTCCGGAAAGTACCAGCCCAAACTAATTCTGCATATAATACACTGCTTCCCGCTGGAAGATTTAAAATTGCACTTGAAGAATTCAATTGCCATTCATCTGTTGTCCCTGCTGGGAACCCTGGTACTTGCAATGCTGTATTTACTGTCGTAAACACAGCAAGTGTACCAAAAATATTACCTGGTGCAGGTGATGTAGGGCTAAGTCCCAGCGTATTCCCAGTAAACGTGACGGCACCAGGTACTGTTGTCGTAAACCTATTTATAAAAGGCACACAATCATCTCATTTCAATTATAGTAAAAAGTGCTCTATACTATAAAATGTAGACAAACTATACAATGTACGTTGTCCAACAAAATTCCGCACATATGAGAGGGGTTTATAAAACTATGCGCTACGTTATCATAACAGGAACTTCACAAGGTTTAGGTGAGGCAATCGCTACGCAATTATTAGAAAAAAATACAACTGTCATCTCTATTTCTAGAAGAGAAAATCAAGAGCTTACAAAACTTGCAGAGCAATATAACAGCAATTGCATTTTTCATTCCCTAGATCTTCAAGATGTACATAACTTAGAAACTAACTTTAAAGAGATCATTTCATCTATTAAAAAAGACAATGTATCCTCTATTCATTTAATTAATAATGCGGGTACAGTTGCACCTATGAAACCAATTGAAAAAGCAGAAAGCGAACAATTCATTACGAACGTTCACATTAATTTACTTGCACCTATGATTCTTACATCTACGTTTATGAAACATACGAAAGACTGGAAAGCAGATAAACGCGTTATTAACATTTCATCTGGCGCAGGAAAAAATCCTTACTTTGGCTGGGGCGCTTATTGTACAACGAAAGCTGGTGTAAATATGTTTACACAGTGCGTAGCAACTGAAGAAGTGGAAAAAGAATATCCAGTAAAAATCGTCGCTTTTGCACCTGGCGTTGTTGATACAAATATGCAATCACAAATTCGCGAAACAAATAAAGAAGATTTCATAAATTTGGACCGCTTCATTGCATTAAAAGAAGAAGGAAAACTATTATCACCTGAATATGTTGCGAAAGCTATTCGTAACTTACTAGAAACTGAGGACTTCCCTCAAGGCGAGGTTATTAGAATCGATGAATAACAAAAAGGCGTGCTAAAATAGCACGCCTTTTTGTTCTACTTCTCTAAAAATATAAGCACAGACTCCGCAATTTGCTCATAACCAATTTCTTGATAAATTTTATTCGATGTCGGATTCGCTAAATCAGTATATAACGTAGTCGTCTTGTACCCTTCATCTAACATACGTTGACTAAGTGCCGCTACACACTTAGATGCGTATCCCTTTTTCCTTGCTTCTTTCGGCGTATATACAAAATTAACTGTTATATTATTTTTAGTTGGTCTCGTTTTTGCAGCTACAGAAACGAGTTTCCCATCCACTTCCAAACCAAACAGTCGATTTGTAGTTATTAATGTATATGCAGTTTGTTTTGCTTCTTCTTTCGTAGTAGGAAGCTTTACATCTTCACAAAATTGATATATCCACTGTTCTATTAATGGTAATTCATCATTATTTACCGCTCGAAAAAGTCCATTCGCATTACACTTCTTCTTTACTCTGTTCAACTCATACACACCTTGCTCCATTGCAACATGGGTTTTTTTATTTTCTAATACTGCAATCTCTTTCGCTAATTTCTGTACAATTTTCTTATTACCGATCAATCCAGGAATATCCGGATATACTTTCGTTAATTCTTTTGCAAGTTCCTCAATAGTTACTCCCGCAATTTCAGAAGTTGCAACAATGATTTGTTTCTTCTCTTCTGTTTGCAGAAATACAACCGCAATTTCTTCTCCTTGTTTCGCTATCCCCATAAATATCGGTTCTTGGACCATTTGTAATACACCTAATATGAGATTGTTTTCCTGCTCATTCTTTTCTAGAAATGGTGTAACATCTTCTTTAAAATGAAAAATCTCTTCATATACATGTAATTGAATCATCGACAATCTCTTCTCTCTATTTATATTTTAATTAAGTATTGGCGATTAATTCATTAAATCCCTCTTTTACGATTCAATAATATTCAAAGCTAATGTATTTAAAGTATTTTCAGCTTGTAAAATTCTCTGTCTTTCCTTTTCAAATACATCCTCTTCTTTTCGAAATGACTCTTTTCGATTTTTGATCATGCGTTCCATTTCTTTTTTACTCGGTCCACCGTATACATTTCTTTTTTGAATAAAAGCTTCTGGCGATATAATTTCTTTCCACTCTTTTTCTAATAGATTTATATTAAACTTTTCTTGTAAGTATATATTTACGTCTTTCAAATGCAATTCATAAAGTTCCTTTTTCTGCTCCAATGACATACTTGCAATAGTACTTGCTGCATGATGAGCATGCCGAAATGGAATCTCATAGTTTTTCGTTAACACATCTGCGAAATCTGTAATCGTAATTGCATGTTTATAGGAACGATTTTTCAACGTTTCTTCCTCTACTTTCATCGTTCGAATGACTGCATTCATAATAGAAAAAACACGAATAGTCTTTTCAATCCCTTTATATAAATATGGCTGCAAGTCATCTTCCGTATCGACAATATCACCAAATGGTGTATTATGAATCATTTGAAACACTGTAAATGCTTCTCCTAAAGCACTACTCGTAATTGCACGAGCATGCTCAATTGAAACCGGATTTCGTTTTTGCGGCATAATACTACTGATTTGTACATATGGCTTTGCAACAGTAATACCGTCATATTCTTTCGTTGCTAACAACAAAAAGTCATGAATCCATCTACTCGTATTCGTCATCATTACCATAAGTAGCGAGCTAACTTCTAATAAATAATCCGCTCCGGCAACAGCATCATATGAGTTCTCAATTACAGTTGCAAATCCAAGTAGATGAGCAACTCGTTCTCGTTTAATCGGGAAACTTGTTGTAGAGAGTGCAGCCGCCCCCATTGGAGACTGATTTAAAAGCTGGTACGTTTTTTTCATTCGTTCTAAATCTCTTTGCATCGTATCATAAATTGCTAAAGTATAATGACCAAATGTTGTTGGCTGTGCCGGTTGTGTATGTGTATAAGCTGGCATGATCGTTTCCTTATGATCATCAGCAAGTTGCAGTACACTTTCTTGCAATAGCAAATGATGTTCCATTAATCGTAATATATACCGCCTTAAACTCATGCGATACATCGTTACACCCATATCATTTCTACTTCTACCAATATGCATATTACTTACAAAATCGCATTTCGCTTCTTGAGAAATTAAATGTTCGACTAAAAAAAAGAGATCTTCATGCTGCTCTGTATAGAGCAATTGCTCTTCTGGAATTCCCTCTACCTTTTTTAATGCGTGCAATATAACTTTAGCTTCTTCCTTTTTCATTAAATTTTCTTCCGTCAGCATCGTAATATGTGCTTTATGCACTTGAAACATATCTTTCAATAAGTAATTTCGTTGAAAATGAAATACATGTTGTAATACACAATCCACATATGTTTTCCCAGGGAAATCAGCGCCTTCACTCTTTATAAACTCTTCTTTACTTTGTTTCATCACCTTTTCCCCTCTCACCTAAGTATTACTACCCATCATACCCAGAGATAGAAAAAAAGTGCTTGTACATAAAAATAAACTCGGTGCTCTCTGCACCGAGTTTATTTAATAAAAGTCGCATCATACTTATCACTTTGCAACACTTGGAAATGTAAGTTTGCTAAATGTTTCCGTATTTCTGCACTATCGTCTTCATTTAAATTATTCGCCAAAAACACAATCTCCGTACAGTTTCCACGTTTATCCATAGCGTAAACTGCTTTTGTAACCGTCCATGGTGTATAACCATTCTTTTGCCCAGCATGTCTAAATGTTTTACGGTATTTCTTGGCACTCATGTCTGTTTCAACGATATTTGCCCACACTTTTTCTTCAGCTTCTGTCAAGCCACCTTTATGGTTTGCCTTTTGAAGTAATACCATATAATCATTTGCAGAAGCTGCTGGTAATCTATCTGACCAAATTTTGTCGTAACGTTCCTCTAAATAAAGCGGAATTTCCTTCTGTAATAATGGTCCCTTCTTCTTTAAGCGTTCATGAATAATCATCGCATATTCACGATATTGCTCTTGAGACATTTCTTTTAACTTTTTCTCTATTTTATATTTTGGAACATGTAATTCTTTATGCAAATATCCCGGGATATACAAAGATGAAACGATTGGAAATAGTGGTTGATGTGCAGGAAGTGATAAACTTTGTAAATTTCGATTGATGTTATCTAATCCTAACAATTCCATTAAGTATTCAGCATTTGCATTCGAACTAAACTTAACCATTCCTTTTGCCACTTCTTCTAAAGAAACCGCTCCTTCAGTTATCTTGCCCGTCTTCTCCAAATACTTTTGCCATCTATCTTGTGCACCACCATCTGTATTCGGCACATAATAGCGATTCACATCATTAATCGACACGAAACTAGAAGAATCAATTTTCCCTTCAGTAACTTGTTTCGTATATTCAAGCGCCACAATTAATTTCATCGTACTAGCAACTGGCAATACAACATTTGGGTTTACAGAATAAACAACTTTATCATTTCTCTTTACTAGAAGCGCACTATTTTTTTCATCTTTATGTTCTTCAATAAAAGATGCAATATACTGTGCATCATCATTATTTGAACTCCACACTTTTTTCACTAAAAAGTTACCCGATATTAGCAAAACAAAAATACCCACAATTACTGCGCATACTATAGTTTTTTTCAAGTAAAATTCCTCTCCTATTGTGTAACTCTTCTCTATTTATCATTTAAAAACAAAATAATGGAGATGGTCATTTACATAACCATCTCCATTATTTTAACTTGTATGCTCCTATTATGTCTACGTCATAAATTTCACAAAATCCTCAAGAAACTTTTTATAATGTAACGACCAACCAATTCGCACCCAATTTTTTAATGCTTTTGCATCAGGTTGAGGCCGAAAATCAGCAATACTCTCTCCTTTTGCAATTCCAGCTGTATCTACATCGACACGACGATATACATAATCTAAAAGGGATGGATTTGCCGCAACCATCATTGTAACGACGTCATGTACTGGACTTCCTTTTATTTTCGGATTTAACTTTCTATAAGCTTTATAATAGTACGTAAATATCGGCTCGATTAACTTATTAAAACTCGTTTTAGAGTGTTTCGTAATATATTTTACCATTTCCGGTGTAATAATTGCTTCAGATGTAACGTTAAGTGGCACTAATGTCACATTTTTGGCATTTTGCATAACTAATTGTGACGCAATGGGATCACCATGAAAATTCGCCTCTGCGACTGGTGTTACATTGCCAGGCATTAAGAAAGCACCGCCCATTATATAATATTCTTTCACATACTTCATCATCGGCTTTTCTAAAATAAATGCTGTCGCTAATGTTGTTGATCTACCAGCATCGACTATTATTAATTCTCCTTTATATTTTTCAAGAAGATCAAAAAATGTACAAAAAGGCTTTATATTTGGTGAAAAAGTTTTTGGAGGTTTAATTGGCCCTAAACCGTCTGTCCCATGAATTTCTGGATAATACGTCGTAATATCTCCGGATAAAGGAATTTTCGCACCATTAATAACAGGTATATCTTCCCGTCCTGCCATTTGCAATAAATATGCGGCATTACTTGTCGCCTTTTCTTGTGTTACATTTCCATATCCCGTTACTACACCAACAATATCAATATCAGGATGCAACAATCCATACATAATTGCTAAAGAGTCATCAATTCCTGGGTCTCCTAAAAATAACACTTTTTTCATCGACCTCAACTCCATCCCCTCAGTTGTTATTAATTTATGAATAACCGTGGATATACAGAATAAAAAAGAACAAATTCATACGAAAAAACGCAGTCTTATAAGGACTACGTTCTTCAGCTAACCTATACTGTTTTTTTTACAGCACTCATACTTCCAATAACATAAGCGATAAACGCAAAACAAATCGGGAAGACAACTGTATGTATACCGAACGGATTTGGATAGAAAAGATGAATACACATATATGAGCCTACCCCAACTAAAATAGACGCAAGCGCTCCTGTAGCATTTCCTTTCCTCCAATATAACCCTAATACGATTGGCCAAATGAATGCTGCTTCTAATCCACCGAAAGAAAATAAATTTAGCCATATTAAAAAATCTGGTGGTTTAATCGCCGCTGCATAAACGAGTAGTCCTACAATACCAGTAATCCACAAACTTCCTTTTTTTATCGTACTGTCTGCTGCATCTTTATTTATGTAATTTACATATATATCTTTAATAATTGACGAGCTTACAAGTAATAATAAAGAGTTTACTGTAGACATAATCGCTGCCATCGGTGCAGCTAAGAAAACTCCAGCTAACCAAGGAGGTAACACTTCCATCGCAAGTAGCGGCATTACTTTATCTGGTACCGTTATACCTGGAAGTACTACTCTTGCAAATACACCAGTTAAATGCATACCGATCATAATTGTGCCAACGACAACGGTTCCAATTATTAAAGCTTGATGCATCGCTTTTGAATTTTTATAAGACATGGCACGCACGCTAATTTGCGGTAAGCCGACAACGCCAATTCCAATTAAAATCCAAAATGATGTAACATATGATTTCGTTAAACTGCCATCTGCTCCGAATGGTGTAATTAACTTTGGATTAATTTGAACAAGTTCCTGCATAATCTTTTCAATTCCACCACCAGCAATGACAGTAGCAATTAAAATGATTGTCGTTCCAACTAACATAATGATTCCTAATAATGTATCTGATAGAGCAACTGCACGAAATCCACCAATTAATACGTACACAAGTACAGAAAAAGTAAATAAAAATAGTGCTGTTGTATACGATAGACCCGTTAGTGACTCGATTAATCGTCCACCACCGACCCACTGGGCTACTGTCGCTGAAAATAAAAAGATAATAATACATAACGCAGAAAGTATAACAACTGCTTTATTATTGTATCTCCCTTTTAAATAATCGATAAGAGTAATTGCTTCCATCTTCCTAGCGATAATTGCAAACTTTTTACCGATAACCGTTAAAACGATATAGCCTGTTACAACCTGAATCGCAGATAACAGTACCCATCCAAGACCCATATTGTAAGCAATACCAGGGCCACCAATAAAGCTACTTGCACTACCGTACGTAGCAATCATTGTCATCGCTAATAATAAACCGCCTAGCTCACGCCCACCAAGAAAATATTCTTGTAAAAATTTATTATGAGCAGTTGCTTGCACACGTCTTGAAGCATATACACCAATTAAAAATACAACGATAAACGAAATTATCATTGGAATGATTACATACCAATTCATCTATTATTCCTCACTTTTTTCTTCCTCATCGAGTGAAATATCTTGAAATACAAAACGAACAACTAAACTAAGTAAAATAACCATAACGATAAATCCAACGATACAGCTATAAAAAAACCATGCGGGAAAACCTAATACATATGTATATTCATTCGGATTTTTACTACCAAGCCCATAAGCAAATCCGTACCATATTATAAAATTAATAATAGCAAGTCCAAGACCAATTAACGCTTCTCTATGGGCTATTCGAAAGCGTGGATCATCATGATAATCTTTCATTTTTACCCCTCCTCTCACGATGTATTATTGTACCATTGTTCTTCTAGTTTTTCCTACTAGAAAGCAAAAACAAGCAGGATTTTTTATAATCATATAGAAGATTCTCTTACATTACATATTTTTTACAATTGTAACACAAATGAAATTTGAATTTTCAGTATTTCTTAATTATGATTTTAATTAGAGGCTTTCCATCTAGTTTCCACATCCTTGATTTCGGAATAAGCGCCGTCTCGTACTGCGTTTACATTATATTTTCAAGGGGGTTATACAATGAGTCAACTAGCTGTAAATCTTCATGAAAAGGTAGAGAAATTTCTTCAAGGTACAAAAAAGTTATATGTGAATGGATCTTTCATTGAAAGCGCTTCCGGTAAAACATTTAAAACACCTAACCCAGCAACTGGTGAAACACTTGCCGTCGTTTCTGAAGCTGGTCGCGAAGATATTCATAAAGCTGTAGTCGCAGCTCGTATGGCTTTTGACGAAGGTCCTTGGTCTCGTATGAGCACCGCTGAGCGAAGCCGTCTCATGTACAAGTTAGCTGATTTAATGGAAGAACATAAAGAAGAGCTTGCACAGCTCGAAACATTAGATAACGGAAAGCCAATCCGTGAAACAATGGCAGCAGACATACCACTTGCAATTGAGCATATGCGCTATTACGCTGGATGGGCTACGAAAATCGTTGGTCAAACAATTCCTGTTTCCGGTGATTACTTTAACTATACACGCCATGAAGCTGTTGGTGTCGTTGGTCAAATTATCCCTTGGAACTTCCCGCTTCTTATGGCAATGTGGAAAATGGGAGCAGCGCTTGCTACAGGATGTACAATCGTTTTAAAACCTGCAGAACAAACTCCACTATCTGCTCTATACTTAGCTGAATTAATTGAAGAAGCTGGATTCCCGAAAGGTGTTATTAATATCGTACCTGGATTCGGTGAATCAGCTGGACAAGCTCTCGTTAATCATCCACTCGTTGATAAAATTGCATTTACCGGTTCTACTCCTGTCGGTAAACAAATTATGCGACAAGCATCCGAAACATTAAAACGCGTTACACTTGAATTAGGCGGTAAATCACCAAATATCATATTGCCAGATGCTGATTTATCTCGCGCAATTCCTGGTGCACTTTCTGGTGTTATGTTTAACCAAGGACAAGTATGCTCTGCTGGATCACGCTTATTTGTTCCGAAGAAAATGTATGATAATGTCATGGCTGATCTCGTCCTCTATTCTAAAAAACTAAATCAAGGTGTCGGTCTTAACCCTGAAACAACAATTGGCCCTCTCGTTTCCGAAGAACAACAAAAACGTGTAATGGGCTACATTGAAAAAGGGATTGAAGAAGGCGCTGAAGTCCTTTGCGGAGGAAGTAATCCATTCAATCAAGGCTACTTCGTTTCTCCTACAGTATTCGCTGACGTAAATGATGAAATGACGATCGCAAAAGAAGAAATTTTCGGTCCAGTTATTTCTGCAATACCATTTAACGATATTGATGAAGTAATTGAACGTGCAAATAAATCACAATTCGGCTTAGCGGCTGGTGTGTGGACAGAAAATGTTAAAACAGCACACTATGTTGCAAGTAAAGTACGTGCAGGTACAGTATGGGTAAACTGCTATAACGTCTTTGATGCAGCATCTCCATTTGGAGGATTTAAACAATCTGGTCTTGGCCGTGAAATGGGATCTTACGCATTAAATAACTATACAGAAGTAAAGAGCGTTTGGCTTAACTTAAATTAATGAGAAAGAACCTGACCTACCTGGTCAGGTTCTTTTCATTATGTATTCCTTTAAACTTGCAGTCCTCCGCTCACATTTAATACTTCACCTGTAATATAAGATGCGTATTCTGATGCTAAAAAGGCTGCTGCGTTCGCAATATCTTCTGGCGTTCCAATTCTACCAACTGGAATAGCGCCAACCATCTTTTCTTTCACTTTATCTGGTATCGTTTTGGTCATATCTGTATCCATAAACCCCGGACAAATCGCATTACAAGTAATACCGAAACTTCCAACTTCTTTCGCTGCTGTTTTCGTTAATCCTACAACTCCTGCCTTTGTAGCCGCATAATTTGCTTGACCTATGTTTCCTTCTCTACTAATTGAAGATATATTAATAATGCGTCCATACCCTTGTTGTCTCATGTAAAGAAGCGCGGGTTGCATACAATAAAAAACTCCAGTTAAATTCACTTGTAATACTTGTTCCCAAGCAGTTTTCTCCATTTTATGTAACATTGCGTCTCTTGTAATTCCAGCATTATTCACCAAAATATGTAATGTACCAAATTTTTGAACCGCATATTCAATTAACGACTTTGCTTCATTTTGATTACTCACATCACATCGATATGAGCACACTTCATATCCTTCATCTGATAACTCACGTGTCGTTTTTTGTAGATTCTCTTCATTTACATCGCTAATTAATACTTTCGCCCCTAGTTTTGCATAAACCCTTGCAATCTCTTTTCCAATTCCCTGTGCAGCTCCTGTTACAACAGCTGTTTTCCCATTTAAAAACTCCATTCCTATCCCCCATTTCTATTACTTATACTGTATATTTCGGCTCCTTGCTTTCCAATTCCTCTTTGTATAAAAAAGTCTATTTGTGTCAAACTAACTTTGCAACGTCGCATAAACGCAAGGAGATTGTGTCGAATGAACAAAAAGAATTTCAAACAAAGTAAAGCAACTGATGGCATTGATGTTGAGTTCTCTCGCGAACTCGCTGACCACAATGACTTAGAAGCAAACGCACGTGCAAATGCCGCTGATGCACGTCAAAAGCGCCAATCAACCGAAAAATAAGGTACATCACAACCTTATTCTTTTCAAAAGGGACCTACTACCCAACAAAATAAACCGAGAGACATCTCTCGGTTTATTTTCTATATTTTTTTGCATAATGAGCCAAAGTAAGCAATGGATATATATGAGCATAACTATGATAACGAATATAAAACCCACCTGGTAAACCTGTTCCAGTAGGATATTTTTCATTTATATAAGAGTTGGAGAGCAAATATGAAATACCTTTTCGAATGACTGGCGTTTCTTTATCATAGTAAGAAATGAGGGCATCTAACGCCCATGCTGTTTGGGATGGTGTACTAAATGGCAAAGTAACAAATCTTTTTTCCACACTACTTTGGCAAGATTCTCCCCAGCCACCATCTTCATGCTGTATATGTTCAAGCCATAAAGCTGCTCGTTTCACTGATGGATCGCTAGATGGTATTCCTAGTGACCGTAAACCAGTCAACACTGCCCACGTACCATATATATAACAAATTCCCCATTTCCCATACCACGATCCATTTTCCTCTTGTACATTCATTAACCAATTTATCGCACTTTGTTTTTGTTTCTCGGGCAATTCATTTTGCGTATACGTTCCGAAAAATTCTAATACTCTTCCTGTAATATCTGGTGTAGAAGGATCTGTAATCATATCACTTGCATTTTCGATTGGTAAATTTGCTAATATACGGCTCGTTACCCCTTTTTCAAAAGCCCCCCAACCACCATCATTATTTTGCAATCCTTTAACCCAATTAACCGCTCGCTTCCAAGCAGTGTCTACATTTTCGTTCCCTCTACTTCGCGCCAATGCTCTTAACGCAGCAGTTGTATCATCAATATCTGGAATCGTCGTATTCACATCCGAAAAGCCCCAACCACCCGGGAAGAGATCCGGTGCATGTACACTCCAATCTACTTTCTTCGTTTGCTGTTTTCTTAGTAAATATGCTGATGCATTGTGAATCACTTTACTTGCTTTCGGAACTTGAGCTTCTTGCAAAGCATAACTGAGTAAAGCTGTATCCCATACAGTTGATGGAGAGTTTTGCAAATGGCTCCCTCTCTCCATCTTCCATATATAAGATGTGATTCCCGTTATAGCTTTTTGAATAATTGGTGATTGAATAGAATGTCCTAATGCAAGTAAAGCATAAATCATATAAAACGAGGCAGTTGCGTAGCTATATAATGTTCCATTTTCATCAATACGCTCTTTCATAAAACGTTCTACTTCCTCATATCCTTTATGATGCAAAGAAAGTGGATACGTTATAATTTTCTTCACGTCACTTACTAACGTTTGAAAAACTGGAGACCGATCCTCCCGAAACCATTCTCCGCCCCCGCCTGCAATGTGATTTAAATTTGGCAATAACTTTTTCCCTACTCGAAATCTTTTATTTAAACACAACATCATCGGAATTAAATGAATACGTGCTGAGCTACTCAGTTCAAAAATACTGAGAGGGGAATCATTCTGCAGAAACATAATTGGTGTTGGCAAATGAAAGAGAGAAGGATATTCATATTCTCCATGAATCGCTAATAAAAACTTCGTCATAAAATGAGCACGCGCTACCCCACCGCGCTCATTTATAAACATTTCCGCTCGCTTCATATTCACATCTTCTTTTGTATATTTTTCCGATGCAAGTAAGGCAGCATAAGATTGAATTGTAGCAGATAAATTACCACCCACTTCATCTTCATACAATTTCCATGTTCCTTCATTTGTTTGGAGTGATGCTAATCTTTTTACAAACGGTTCTATCTCTTTATCTTTACCTAATAATTTTAATAAAAAAATCATATGACAATCTGTTAGTGGCGCTCCTTCAAAACAAAACCGCCACGTACCATCTTGCCGTTGCATTGTTTGAAGTGCAGTTGTTCTTCTCGCTATTTCTTCATGCACTTTTTCATATAATAACAAGTTGCTCACCCACCCTTTCGAAATCCGTATAACGATATTCAAAAAGGTAGCTGAATATGTATAAAAACAAAGAAAAGCAGAACATATAAAATGTTCTGCTCATAAACAATACCCTACTCCGACAATAATCCCTAATAAAGCACCGACTACTACTTCATACGGTGTATGCCCAACAAGTTCATTTAACTTCTTATATTCTGTTTCTCTACCGTGAAAAAAGTCATTCAATATTTTTGCTTGTTTACTTACTGCAAGCCTTACTCCTGAAGCATCATACATAACAATAATGGCAAAAATTGTAGCAACCGCAAACATCGAGCTTTCCACACCTTCCACTACTCCAACTCCTGTAGCAAGCGCTGTAACTGTTGAAGCATGAGAACTTGGCATCCCACCTGAAGCAAAAAACTTTGCAAAATCAAATTCACCTGTTTTAACTAATTTGAAGACTACTTTCGTTAATTGTGCTAAAAACCATGAAATTACAGCTGCCATAAGCGGATCATTATGTAAAATTGTTTCCATATTCTCAGCTCCTTACTGACTATAATGGAAATTCTATATAATATAAGTATAAAGAAAAATGCGTAGAAAATACTACGCATTATGATACTTTTGCTGATTTATTTTTTATAAATTTCGGTTGTTTCTGCACTAAAAACTTAGTCTTCGCTACCGAGAATACAAATAATGCAACCCATATACAGAAAAATGCAATCATATGAGTAGATGTGAAATGTTCACCAAATACGAATACACCTAAAATTAAGCTAATTGTTGGTGCAATATATTGTAAAAAACCTACCATATAAAGCGGAATAAGTTGGGCTCCTTTTGCAAAATAAAAAAGTGGTAGAGCTGTAACAATACCTGCTCCTATTAATAGTAATGTCGATAACATTGAAATAGATCCAAATGAGCCGAAACCATGGGCGCCTGTCATAACAAGATAAATGATTGCAAGCGGTGTCACTAACATCGTTTCCATCGTAAGTCCAATTGTAGCATCATAGTTTAACAGTTTTTTCGTTAATCCGTATAATCCAAATGAAAAGGCAAGTGAAAGAGAAACCCACGGAATAGATCCGAAACGCACTGTTAAAATGATAACCCCCACTCCAGCTAAACCAACTGCAACATATTGCCAGAAGTTTAACTTTTCCTTTAAAACGACTGTACCAAGTAAAATACTAATAAGCGGATTAATATAATAGCCAAGACTCGCTTCAATAACATGATTATGATTAACGGCCCATATGTAAACAAACCAGTTTCCGCTAATCAAGACTGAAGCTATTGTTAATGACATTAATAATTTAGGTCGTTTAAAAAGATTCACAAATTCCCCAATAAACTGACGAAACCTCTTCGTAACACCTAATACGAGTAACATAAAAACAAATGCCCAAACGATGCGGTGTGCTAATATTTCATCTGCTGGAACTTCCTCAACCCATTTCCAATAAATCGGTAGGATTCCCCACATCGTGTAAGCACCAGCCGCGTATAGTATCCCTTTTTTTTGCTCTGCTGATTGACTCCCCATCTTCCTTTTTCTCCTCTTCTCATTTTTTCTCCATTATACGGTCTCACATGCTCACTTTACCAATAATCAATCTGCATTTCTTTCGACATTTCTCATACAACGAATAATAAACATACCGTTATTACAACAAGTAACGGTATGCCGAAAACAAATTTCTTTTTATGAGTTTTATGATGAAACATATACATGCCGATCCAAGCTCCAACTGCTCCTCCAGCTGCCGCCGATAAAAACAACGTACTTTCTGGCGTTCTCCACTGTTTCTTCTTTGCTTTTCGTTTATCAAGCCCCATAAGGCTAAAAGCTATAACGTTAATAATAAGAAAATAAATCCATTTCATCGCTTTCTCTCCTTATGAAAAATTCGATTAATAGTAACACGAAAAAACGACGGAAACAACTGAAGAACTCTTTTTATCCAACTAGTTTCATTCCTTTTTCTTAATTAGTTACCTTCATATTTACATAACCAACTAAAATCGCAGTTAAAGCATTTAATATAGAAAAATGTTATGAGTAGAATCTTATATTTCATTACATTCATCCACTACCATATCATCAAAAAAATTGCTCTCAATCACTTTCTCATCAAAACGAAGAACTACAATTAGCCCTACATATAAAGAAACAAAATTTAGAAACCATTCCCCATTCTCATCTTTCTTAGCTAAGCATTTAAATATCTCTTGAAATTGCACCCGCTCGTCTGCAGCAACAATGGGACGTACACCAAAATATTTCAATACAAGATTCAGCTTCAGCTGTACGGATAATGATAAAATATATTTTAATAGCTTCGTATACTCTGCACTATCTTTTTGACTATACAACTTCACAAGCTTTGGATGTAAATTCGAAATCGATAATTCCTCGTCAGTCACTCTAGTTACTTCTATCGTTTCAATCATCTTTTTCATATCCATCACATTCACCCCTTCTGAAAAAATTCTAAAGCCAAAGAGTACTTAATTCAAAATGTACAACAATTGTGCGTTTCTCGTCTCTCGTTCTTCCTCACTGACTAAATCATACTTTTTTAGGAGGTGAAAAACATCATTTAATAATTTCTGTGAATGAATACCTTGCAAAAAACTCTTTAACTCTTTAAAGATCCCTTCAGGTAAAAAATTCTTTTGACTTTCAAGCTTATTCATCACATCTTCAGTAGAATGATCAATGTTACATGCCATACTAAACTTCCCCCTCTATCCTCTATAAATAATATCCTCAGCTAACGATGTAAACACTTCTCCAACAAGAGAATCTTCATCATATACAGATGAACCATTATTTTCTTCACGTTTCGCAAAAGGTATTTTGGCAATTACTTCTGTTTGCAATTGTTCTGCAAGCATTTCGCCGCCGCCTTTTCCGAAGAGATAATTTTTCGATCCATCTTGTTCTTCATAATAAGCCATATTTTCCACAATACCTAAAATCTCATGCTTCGTATGTTTTGCCATTACACCAACTCTTGAAGCAACGAATGAAGCTATATTGTGCGGAGTTGTAACAATTATTTCTTTCGCTTGCGGAATCATCGCTGCAACATCAATCGCAACATCTCCTGTACCTGGTGGTAAATCAAGCAATAAATAATCTAATTCTCCCCAGTGCGTATTCGCAAGGAAATTTTGAATCCATTTATTTAGCATCGGTCCGCGCCACATCACTGGGTTATTTCCTTCTGTAAAGAATCCCATCGACATGATTTTAACACCGTGACTAATGACTGGAATTGCCGTTTGATCAATCATCGTTGGTTTCTTATTCGTTTCCATCATAGCTGGAATACTAAAACCATATATATCTGCATCTAATATCCCCACTTTTTTGCCCATACGAGCTAGTGCAGTTGCAAGATTAATTGTCACCGTTGATTTTCCAACTCCGCCTTTTCCGCTCGTTACAGTAATAAAACGTACTTCTGAATCCGGGTGAAGCATGCTCGGCATACCAGTTTCTGTTCTAGTATTTCGCTTTAACTTCTCTGTTAAAGCTGCACGTTCTTCTTGTGTCATAGAACCAAATGTTACCTCCACTTTAGAGGCACCAATTGCGTGAAGCGATTCTTCAATATCTTGTTGAATTTTTGCTTTTAACGGACAACCTTGGATTGTTAGTACTACTTCAAGTTTAACCTCTGTTCCGTTCATTTGTATATTTCTAACCATATTTAATTCTACAACACTTTTGTGTAACTCTGGATCCTCTACATGTTTTAATGCATTCATTATTTGTTCTTGAGTAAGCATAGAACTCATCCCTTCTCTTATTCTAATTTATATACAACATTTTCTTGGCACTTCATCTGGTGAAAAAGCTTATTATCCCCCGCTAACGGGTGGGATTAATGCGACTATATCTCCGGCTTTTATCATCTCTTCATTCATTACAAACTCTTCATTAACAGCCACCATCACTTTATCCAGCGATTGTAAACAATAGCTGGCTTTGAGCCATTCTTTTAATTGCTGCACTGTCATTTCTTGCTTTTCTGAAATTACTAATCGATCCGATCCAACTTCCTCACGCAAATTTGCAAACAGTAAAATTGTAATCATTTTCTCATTCTTCCTTCTTTGGTTTTCCTTCTGGATAAGGTGTGTTTTCAAGTTGATCTCCAACCCACATCGTTCCATCTTCCCAAAATTCTTTTTTCCAAATTGGAACGATTCGTTTTATACGTTCAATCGCGTACTCATTCGCTTCATAAGCTACTTTACGATGCGGTGATGAAACTGCAATGACTACCGCAATATCCATTATTTCTAGCCGCCCTACACGGTGCGTAATTGCTACTTTTGCATCCAGCCATCTTTCACTAATTTCTTCACCAATTCTCATAAGTTGTTTTACTGCCATCGGTTTATATGCTTCATACTCTAAATGTAGCGTTCGTTTTCCTTTTGTTAATTCTCTCACCGTACCAATAAATGTTGTAATCGCACCTGCTTCCCTTCTTGCGACTTTATTCGTTACTTCTTCAACTAAAATCGGTTTATCTACAATCTCAAATAGCACTTGTCCCATTAAAACCACCTCTCACTTTATGAAATGTCCAAGGCCATTCACTACCTTCGTTATCTTCTAATAAAAGAACATCGACAAACATATCTTTTTTATATCCTCTTGTCCCGCCCGGCAATACGATAAACGCGTTGGATTCTGCCAATGAAGAAACTGAGCTAGATTTATCAAACCCTGATGGATAAGCGATTAATTTCCCCTCATCATATTGCAATTTTGCTCGTACAAATCTTGTAAATGGATTCGGTTTTAGAAAATCTTCTCCTAATAACGCTTTTTCTCTTTTTAAATGTACTTTTTCACTAAACATATACGTCCGAATACACGGTCTTACGAATAATTCAAACCCTACGTAACAAGCTGATGGATTCCCTGATAAACCAAATAATAACTTGCCATTTAATTGTGCTACAGTCGTAACACTTCCTGGTCGCATTGCAACTTTATTAAAAAGAACAGATGCACCTAACTTTTCGTAAATAGCTGGTAAATAATCATAATCTCCTACTGATACACCGCCCGTTGTAATTAACATATCTACTTGGCCAAGCGCTTCTTTCACAGCTGTAAAACACGTATTAAAATCATCACTAAACTTCCCAAAATATTTTACTCTTCCGCCCGCTCTTCGAATTTGAGACAATATCATGTACGTATTACTGTTTCGGATTTTCCCTGGCTGTAATGAATCATTGACATCCAGTAATTCACTCCCAGTCGCTAACAGTCCAATTACAGGCTTTCTCGCAACTGGTACTTCACTATAACCGAATGTAGCAAGAAGAGCTGAAATACCTGGATTAATGTACGATCCCTTCTTTGCAAGAACTGTTCCTTTACGAGCATCTTCACCTTGAAAAGAAATATTGTCGCCCGTTTTGAATGATCGCTTCACTTCCATATAATTGTTGCCATTCTTCTCATATTGACGAGTCAGCTCTAACATAACAACCGCATCACATCCATTCGGAATTTGTGCTCCTGTCATAATTCGAACTGCTTGAAATGGACCTACTTTCTCATGGAATAGCGATCCTGCACCAATTTCACCCACTACTTCAAATACAATTGGCGTTTCATAACTTGCTAAATTAGTATCTTCTGCTCGAATAGCAAATCCGTCATACGGCGAACGATTAAATGACGGTACATCATGGTCAGCTACTAAATCCTCTGCTAATATACGTCCATAAGCTAATTCAATTGGTAATAGCTCCTTTAAGCCCTTATCAGCAAATCCCATCACTTTACGAACAGCTTCTTCAACCGTAATTGGCACTCTTCTTTCCATTGTTGACACCCTCTCTATTAACCGAATACGCGATAATATAGTTGTTTCGCTTTCGAAATATCATTTGTACCATGAATAAAAACACGACCATCCCGAAAAAAAACGATGCGGTAATCATCGAATTGGCAAGATAGTAAATACGGATTCCGATCTACTTTTCCCAGTTTTTTTAATACTTTTTCTATATCATCAAAATTGTATTTCCTATTGTCTACTGTTCTAATTTGAACTGTATTTCTTCCGCATAAAACAGCTGCTTTCGTTTGATTTTCGTATGATAAATAAGGATAAGTTCGATTCAAACCGCATGAGAGACAAGCGTCTGTTTTTATTTTCCCTAATTTTATAAAATGATTTTGATTACTCCATATATCAAACATGAAAAATGTTTTTCTAATTGCTGAGAAATCTTCCACTAAAATTTTGAGCGCTTCTGCCACTTGATATGCTGCGACGATTTGAACAGTCGGGCTAATAATCCCAGCAGTATCACACGTCACACCTGTAACAGGGATATTTTTCAGCATACAATGTAAACACGGTGTCTCTTGCGGAATAATTATATAACTCATACCATATGATCCAACGCAAGAACCATATACCCACGGAATATTATGTTTTTGTGATAAATCATTTATTACAAATCGAATATCAAAATTATCTGTTGCATCAATGATTACATCTACATTTTTTAATAGACCTTCCATATTTTCTGAAGTTGCATCCATTACGAAAGCATGTATTTGTACTTCCGAATTAATTTGTTCTAGCCGATTTTTTGCAGCAATTGCTTTCGGCATTTTCTCTCTCGCATCTTGTTCAGAGTACAATTGTTGCCTTTGTAAATTACTCCATTCAACGTAGTCACGATCGATAATCGTCAACTTGCCAACACCTGCACGTACGAAACTTTCGGCACTTGCACTTCCTAATGCGCCTGCCCCTACAATTAACACATGTTTATTTCGAATTTTTTCTTGTCCTTTACTCCCAATTGGTTTGAACAACTGTTGTCGTGAATACCGATCAGCCATTACATACCCTTCCTCTCAAGAACTCTATTTCATATTAGAATGTTGTTTCTGATAACAAGCAAAGTAAGCAAAACCAACAAACCCAGCTCCTCCAATTACATTTCCGATAAAAACAGGAACAAAATTTTTAGCCAGATCCATCCACGTTAGATGACCAGCAAAAATAACAGCGGAAATGACAAACATATTTGCTACTACTTGCTGAAATCCAATCACTACAAATGCCATAATTGGAATCCAAATTCCGATGATTTTCCCGACAAAATCACTCGTCCCGTAAGCGAGCCAAAGAGCAAGACAAACGAGCCAATTACAACCAATTGCTAAAATCAAAGTTCTCCCAAATGATTCATGTAACTTCCCTTCCGCTATCGCTACCGTTTTATTTAAATACTCTCCCTCTGTTAATCCGCCAAGATGTCCAAAGCAATACGCAACGAAAATTGCCCCAATAAAGTTCATGAGAGTAATCCAAACCCAGTTATTCAGTACACTTATCAATGTAATTTTCTTTGCATAAAGCGCCATAGACAGTGACATCATATTTCCCGTAATTAATTCTCCTCCTGCTAATACTACGAGCATGAGTCCAACAGGAAATACTGCTCCTCCTAAAACATTCACTAGACTTCCCCAGCGCTCAGGTAAATTCCCTAAAACTCGAATGTTAAGTAAAAAACCTATCGCAATAAACGCTCCTCCTAAAAAACCGAGAATAAGCATCGCTGGCAATGTCTGTCTTACTTTTTGAACACCGGCCTCAATGACAAGCTCAGCAATTTGTTCCGGCTTATGAAATGCCATTACCCATTCCTCCATTTTCTCCAAATAAAAAAGCAGCTTCAAAAAACCTCCTCAAAATAAAGGTTTTTGAATGCTGCTTAATTTCTCTGCACATCTTTTACAGAGATATCAATCATCACTTTTACTATAAAATAGAAAATCCACAACTCTTGTAAATTTTCCATTTTTCACTATGACGCTAGCTTTATATATTAACCACCGATATGTGACATTTCAATTTTAGGTATTGTTTTCTTATTTGTATGATTTAAGCGTTCATCTGAATAACGATCTTCCCTATTATTCCATATATCGCGTACTACATCTGTAATGCCCTCATCTGTATGTTCAGAACGAAGCAATTCTCTTAAATCATTTCCTTTAGAAGCAAATAAGCAAGTATATAATTTTCCTTCTGCAGAAATACGAGCTCTCGTACATGATGAGCAAAAAGAATCTGTTACTGATGAAATAATACCTATTTCCTCATCGCTTCCTATATAACGATACCTAGTAGCCACTTCACCAGAATAATTTGCTTCTATCCGTTCTAACGGCATAACTTGATGAATCGTATCTACTATTTCTTGTTTAGAGACGACCTCTTTTAAATCCCAACCATTATAATTTCCAACATCCATATACTCAATAAAACGAAGAATATGCTTATTTTCCTTAAAATATTGCGCCATCTGCAAAATGTCCTGTTCGTTTTTTCCCTTTTGAACGACCATATTTATTTTAATTTTCATTCCAACTTCAGCTGCAGCCTGTATTCCTTCCAGAACCCTTTGCACTTTGCTCCTATTACCATTTAAATAGAAAAACCGCTCTTCTTCTAAGGAATCTAAGCTAACTGTTACACGTGATAGTCCCGCCTTATATAAATCAGGAGCAAACTTTTTAAGTAACGATCCATTGGTTGTTAAACCGATATCTTCTACACCATCAATTTTATTAAGGCGCTCAATAAGCTTTGGAAGCCCTCTTCGAAGTAACGGTTCTCCGCCTGTAATCCGTAATTTTCTCACACCTAAAGAAACGAAAATACGTGTTATCCTTTCAATTTCATCAAAAGATAAAATTTTATCATTAGACAAAAACGAGTAATCAGGACCAAATATTTCTTCTGGCATACAATATCGGCAGCGAAAATTACAGCGATCAGTAACTGAAATACGTAAATCCTTTAACGGACGTTGCAACTTGTCTAATGTAACTGATTTCATCTTCATTGCCTCACTTTTATTTTATATTTAAAACACGTTCTGGATGGGTATATACATTTAAGGAGTGATTACGAATAAATCCTATTGTCGTAATACCTAAATCTTCCGCTAGTTGCAAAGCTAACTCAGTTGGAGCTGATTTTGATAGTATAATTTCACAACCGATTTTTGCAACTTTCAATAATATTTCCGAAGAAATACGACCACTAAAAACAATGATTTTATCTTTTATAGAAATATCGTTTCTTAAACAATAACCGTAAATTTTGTCTAGTGCATTATGCCTACCAATATCCATTCGGCTTAAAATAATACCATTCACATCACATAAAGCTGCATTATGAACCCCACCAGTATGATGAAACGTATCCGCAGATTGCTGCATTTCTTTCATTAACCGAAAACAATCCTCTGCCGTAACCTGTACATGGACACCCTTCATTTTTTTTGCACTTAGTGCATCATTTGCAAAAACAAACCCTTGCCTACTCATACCACAACAAGACGTAATATAGCGTTTATTTTGCATTTGTTCATAATACGGATTTACTTTTGTCGTTGTTACATGCACAAAGCCTTCTTTCTCCTGCATCCATATGCTATCAATATCTTCATACTTCCGAATGATTCCTTCAGACGCTAAGAAGCCTATTACCATATCTTCTATATATTCTGGAGTACTAACCATTGTAACAAACTCCTGCCCGTTCATTTTAATGGTGACAGGAAACTCTGTTACAATGCTGTCCTCTATATGCTTAAACGCTCCTTGTTCATAACGAAAGATTTCTCTTTCTACCTGTATCGGTTTCACGATCAGTATCCTTCTCTCACGTTATATTTTTATCAAAAACAAATACAGAAACTGCAATATCTTCTTCTACTTTCATATCTGAAAACAAATTCACTAATTTCGCTCCAACAAGTTCCTCCAAATGTTCACGGGAATTCGCAGCATACACTTCTTGAATCATTTTCGTTCTAGCCATATGAACCATTTCCGCACCGTCCATCGTACTTGAAATAAATTTTTCAGTAGGTGTTAAGTTTCCATAAAGAGTCGCTATAGCCATATTTTCCGCAAAAACAGTATGAATTCGTTCTGGTCCTTTTCCGAAAAGTTCCTTTCGAAGTTTTCGTATCATATCATTAAATTCATGTACTTTTTTTGACATACAATTATACCTCCCAAAAGCCTCATTTTACTCTATTATATATTTTACCAAAATGAGCCTTCCGCCCAAACTATTTCCTACAAATATTTGGGCGGAAAGGTTCACTTCATGAAGTTTATTCGTCTTTTAACCCTTTCCCCATACCTTTTAAGAAATGAAGCCCAAACCCGATAGCACGGTTAATATCTGGGTCTTTCAATACTTTCATAAGATCGAATACCCCTACTTTTTTATTACTTTCTAGATGTTCATTACCTTCTTCTAGCCCGACTAATAAACTACCTATAAGCTTTTTCGTAAGTTCTGGGTCAAGTTCAGTTAACGCACCTGCAGCGCCCATCATATTATTAATTAAATTTGTAACAGGCTCACGAGTTACTTGACCTAGAACAATTTTCGCAATTGGTTCTTTCGCTTTTAGCATTGAATTTGCAGCTTCTAGCATTCCAATGTCATTTAATTCCCCTACTATATTAAACATCTGATTTAGAGCTTCTTCATTATTAGTTAGAAGCTCTTTTAAATCATCTAACTTTTGCTGTTTTATTTCTTCCTCAGTTAATTCTTGTTTTTGAATCATTTTTATAGGTGCAGCCATAGTTTTCTCCTCCTACTTATCCGTTAAATGCACATACCCTGGACGTGCCCACTTACGATGTACCTCAATTCCAGCTTGTGGGTGACGTTTTTTATTGCGTGGGTTCGCTTTTGGCATCGGATTTTCGCCATCAACTTCTAATACTTCCATACGTACTTTTGTTTGTTTATACGCAGGTGTATTCGTACGTACATCCACAGCAGGACCTGTTAAGAAATTAATTGCCGTTTCGTTATCTGTAGAGTTCATCGGTAAATATAACTCATTCGCTTTTACACGATCTGTAACGAGTGCACGTAATTTTAATGCTCCAAAAGGAGAGACAAGACGAACTAACGAACCTGTTTTTACGCCACGTTCTTTTGCAAGGTCTGGAGAGATTTCAACGAAAACACCAGGTACTTTCGTTTGAATACCTGTTGATTTATTTGTCATATTCCCTTCATGGAAATGCTCAAGCATACGACCGTTGTTAATGTGAAGGTCAAACTCAGCTGGAAATTCAGCTGGACGTACCCAGTCAGCAATCGCAAAACGAGCCTTTTTATCTGGGAAGTTAAATCCGTCTTGGAACAGAAGTGGTGTATTCGTTCCATCAAAACTTCCCCAATGGAAACTGTTCCATCCTTCAAGCACTTCATAGTTCGCTTGCGAGAACAATGGTGATAAACTTGCCATCTCAGCAAAGATTTCACTTGGGTGGCTATAATTCCAGTTTGCACCTAGTTTATTCGCAACTTCCTGGACGATCCACCAGTCTGGTTTCGCATCTCCTAGCGTAGGAAGAACTTGATATAATCTTTGGACACGGCGCTCTGTATTTGTGAAAGTACCTTCTTTCTCAAGAGATGGCGCTGCTGGTAATACAACATCTGCATATTGAGCAGTTTTAGAAAGGAAAACATCTTGCACAACGAAGAAATCAAGGCTCGATAACACTTCATGTACATGATTTGCATTAGAATCTACAAGAGCCATATCTTCTCCGACAAGATACATTGCTTTCATTTTTCCTTCGTCAATTGCGTGAAGCATTTCGATATTATTAAGACCTGGTTCACTATCAATTTTCACTCCGTAAGCAGTTTCAAATTTCGCACGTTCCATTTCGTTAGTAACGTGCTGATATCCTGGAAGCCATCCTGGTAAAGTACCCATATCACAAGCACCTTGTACGTTATTGTGGCCTCGAAGTGGGTATGCGCCTGCTCCTGGACGACGGTAGTTCCCTGTTGCAAGAAGTAAGTTTGAAATTGCAGCGGAAGTATCAGAACCACCTGTATTTTGCGTTACCCCCATACCCCAAAGGATACATGTACCATCTGCATCACGAATCATTTCAGCCATTTGAATAAGCGTTTCTTTTGAAATGCCTGTTACTTCTTCTGCATATTCAAGTGTATATTCCTCTAGGCTTTCTTTGAAATCTTCAAAGAAGTTTACATTCTCATTAATGAATTCCTGATCATGCCAACCTTGATCAATCATATATTTCGTAACAGCCATTAACCAAACTTGATCTGTTCCTTGTTTTGGACTAATAAAGACATCTGATCGCTCTGCCATTTCGGTTTTACGAAGATCAGCTACAATTAACTTTTGTCCGTGTAATTTATGTGCACGTTTAATACGTGTAGCTAGAACAGGATGACCTTCTGTCGGATTACATCCTACAATAATAACAAGACCAGATTGCGCAATATCTTTAATCGTTCCGGCATCACCGCCCATACCAATTGTACGGAACAAACCATCCGTTGCTGGTGATTGGCAATAACGTGAGCAGTTATCAATATTATTCGTTCCAAATACTTGTCGAGCTAATTTTTGAATTACATAATTGTCTTCATTTGTAATTTTAGAGGAAGAAATAAATCCGATAGAACCTTTACCGTACTCTTCTTTAATAGCGCCTAATTTATTTGCAACTACATTCAGTGCTTCTTCCCATGTAGATTCAACAAACGTTCCATTTTTACGAATTAAAGGTTTTGTTATTCGTTCTTTAGAATTTACGAAATCCCAACCAAATTTCCCTTTTACACAAGTGGAAATTGCGTTAACTGGTGCATCTGAAGATGGCTGTACTTTAAGAATTTCACGCCCCTTCGTCCACACTTCAAACGAACAACCTACACCACAAAATGTACATACTGTTTTCGTTTTCTTCGTACGAGTATCACGCATGGCCGCTTCCACTTCTGATACCGCAAAAATACCGCTATATCCAGGCTCAACTTCTTTAATTAAATCTACCATCGGTTCAAGAATATCTGGTTTTAATCCCGTCATAAATCCAGCTTCACCGAGCATCGTTTTCTCCATTAAAGCGTTACAAGGACAAATCGTTACACATTGACCACAGCTAACGCATGAAGAATCATTAATATTTACTCCTTCATCCCAAATAACTCGTGGGCGTTCCGCTTCCCAGTCTATCGATAACGTTTCATTTACTTGTAAGTTTTGACACACCTCAACGCATTGACCGCATGCAATACATTGATTAGGATCATAGCGATAAAACGGATGCGTCATATCAACTTCACTTACATCTACTTTCGGTTCATACGGATATTTTTGATGTTCAATTTCCATTAATTCTGCTGTATTATGCAGTTTACAGTTCCCATTGTTGTTGTCACATACTGTACAGTATAATAAATGATTTTCTAGTAACCGATCCATCGCCTCTGTTTGTGCTTCTTTTGCGCGAACAGAAGCACGTTCAATGTTCATACCTTCCGTTGCTATCGTCGAACAAGAACGCATTAACTTTCCGTCAACTTCTACAATACAAGTGTCACATGTTTGAATAGGATCTACTTCTGGCACGTAACAAATTTGCGGATGTTCAATCCCGTTCTCATTAATAACACCCAATATCGTTGAACCAGGCTCCGCTGTATACTTTTTTCCGTCAATTGTAATATGAACCATGTTGTTATTCATGGTCTTTCCCCCTTTTTGAGAATAAAAAAACTCCACCACGAAAATATACGCACCACATTTCGGCACGTTATTATCATGGTGGAGTAGTTTATTAGCACATCTTGCTAAAATACCAATCCATTTATTCATAAATAAAACGATAGAGTCATAACAGGTCATATCACGATTCCATCTTTAACACTATAATTATAGCGTTAAATGTACAAATATACAATATAAATTTTAAACTGCGCATATGTCTGTATGTAACTATCCATAATAACCCATATAAAGTTCAACGAGGAATAAGGTGAATATATGGGATCTTTTCGAAAATGGATAAGGGGCGAAAAATCTTTCTCTACTCATGAGCAATCTGAAACTGTATTAAATAAAGAAATTTCTTCCTCCATGCCGCTTAATCTTAAACACTTATCCAAATTATTTAGTGGTATTCCAGAATTAATTACACGCACTTTCCCGTTAAAAAACGGAAAAGAAGCTGCTCTTATATATATGGAAGGACTTGTAGATAAAACTGTTATTAATGTAGATATTCTTCGTCCTCTCTTATTTAAAGAATGGAATGAAGATGATTTTTGGGAATCTTCTGTTTCTATAGGGAATATTAAAAAAGTTCAGAAGTGGATAGACATTGAGCAATCTCTCTTACATGGCAAAAGTATTTTATTTATAAACGGGCAATTATCAGCTTTAGAACTAGATACGCAAGCGGCGCCAAAAAGGAGTATTGAAGAACCTACAACAGAGACTTCCATAAAAAGCTCACACGAAGGATTTAATGAAGTGGCAAGTGATAGTATCGCACTTATTCGTCGCTATATTCCAAATCGCGAATTAAAAGTGAAGGAATTCACTGTTGGCGAACGAGCAACCTCTAAAGTTTTTTTACTTTATCTTGCAGATGTTACAAACGAAGATGTTGTACAAGATATGGCATGCCGCATTGAATCAATCAAAGTAGATGCTATTCTTACTACCGGTGAATTAGAAGGATTTGTTGAAGATAATTCCTATACTCTCTTCCCACAATTGTCTATCACTGAACGTCCTGACACAACGGCACATCATATTTTGAATGGGCGAATTGCTGTTGTTGTAGATCGCTCACCAGGCGTATTAATAGGACCTATGACCTTTTCATCCTTCTTTCAGACGATAGATGATTACAGCTTCAGACCTATGATTCCATCTTTTATACGACTCCTTCGTTTCACTGGGCTATTTATTGCAATATTTGCTCCTGCTCTTTATATTGCTATGATTTCCTTCCATTATGAAGTGATTCCGCTCAAATTGTTGTTAACGATTGGAGAATCTCGAGCCAAAATTCCTTTTCCTCCCATATTAGAAGCTTTATTAATGGAATTAGTTCTCGAAATGCTCCGAGAAGCAGCGATTCGGCTTCCTGGGCCTGTTGGACAAACAATCGGCGTCGTAGGAGGAATTGTAATTGGACAAGCTGCGGTTCAAGCTGGGATTGTGAGTAACGTTATGGTTATCGTCGTATCAATTACTGCGGTTGCCTCCTTCATTATTCCTAACTTAGAAATGTCAGCAGGAATTCGGCTTCTTCGATTCCCAATGATGATAGCCGCCTCTTTATTTGGCGTCATTGGAATTATGGTTGGAATGGCAATCATTATCATCCATATTCTTTCTATGGAATCACTTGGTGTACCATATGGTAGTCCTTTTTCTCCGTCATATGCTTCGGATTTAAAAGATACCCTTATACGTTTCCCATGGAAAATTATGAAGAAACGGCCACTATCTCTACAATTAAAACAAGATAACCGGCAAAGAGATGTTAAAGAAAAGGAGGAGAATTAGTGACAAAACGTGCAAAGAGGGAGATCACTTTATTTCAATACATTTTAACGATTAGTGGTGTTCAAGTCGGATTCGGCGTACTTACACTTCCGCGTGAAGTTGCACAAGGAGCGAATACAGATGGCTGGATGTCTATTATTATCGGATGTGTCATTACTACTTTAGTCAGTCTATGTATTGTAAAAATCATGGAAAAACATCCAGGATATACTTTACTTGATGTGCTGATACGCTATCTTGGAAAATGGCTAGGAAGAGTAGTAATGATTTTTTGGATTTTATATGCTGTACTCGCAGCTGTTTCCTTAATTTTTTCCCTCTTATACGTTATTCATATTTGGATTTTACCTAGATCTCCTATGTCTTTAATTATGATTTTGCTATCTATTCCAATGCTTATGCTTGCATGTAAAGGAGCACTTATTATTAGTCGTTTTGCTGTTTTCACTGTCATCTTTACACTTTGGATGCCATTATTATTATTTATTCCTCTTAAAGATGGGCATTTTATATATCTTCTTCCTCTTATCAAGGAAGGATGGCTACCAATTATAAACACCGTAAAATCAACTATCATTGCGTTTCTCGGATTCGAGTTTGCGTTTGTCCTTTATCCTTATTTAACTAACAAAGCATCTGCAAAAAAAGGAATTGTTATTGCAAATTTGATTACGTTATTTATTTATCTTCAAATCACGTTCGTTTCTTTTATTTATTTTAGTCCAGATGGTATAACAAAGTTTTTATGGCCAACTCTTTCTCTTGTTACACCGTTTCATTTCTCATTTCTTGAGCGGTTTGAAATTATCTTTTTGTCATTTTATCTCTTTATTATTTTTGATTCCTGTATTCCTTATATTTTTACTGCTTCAGATGGTATTAATCAATTACTTAACAAAAAAGGCAGTTCATTACCTATTTATTTTTTATTATTCGGGTGTATTTTCATCTTATTCTTTTATATCCCTTCTTCTTATCAGATAAGTTCGTTGCGGGAATTTTGGGGAACTGCTAGTTATTTTATCGTTTTTCTATTCCCGGTTGTATTTCTCTTATACATGACACTTTATCAGCATTGGAAAAGGAGAAAAGTTTAAATGAGACGCTTTATTCATTTTATTATATTTTGTTTTCTCATAATTTTTTTAGCAGGTTGTGAAGATCGGCTTGATTTAGAAAAACAATCCATCTCATTAATTTATGGTTTTGACGCAAAAGCAAAAGGAAAATTAATTGTGTATCACGTAAATCCTATTTTCAATGAAGATGTAGAGAAAAAGTACGAAATTCATGAAGCGAAAGTACATACACCCCGAGAAGCAAAAGATACGTTTAACAGTTCAAGCAGCGGTTTAGTGTCCACAGAAAAGTTACAGCTTATATTGTTTAGCACGAATTTTTTAAAACAAGAAGGAGCTATGCCTTATCTGGATGTTTGGTATCGCGACCCTAAAAATACAGGGAATATGCGCATGGTTGCAGTAGATGGCCCCATTTCTTCTGTTATATATAATAATTTCAAAGATAAGCCTGCTCTTCCTGAATATTTAACAGATTTAATTAATACGAACAAACTATACAATCGGACCGTGTTTACGACATTCCATGAATTTCATAGACAAACTTTTAATAAAGGCGTAACTCCTGCTATTTCAGAAATAAAAAAAGGGAAGAAAGATGTTATTGTTACCGGTTCGGCACTATTAACCTCTCGTGGAACTTATAAGATGTCTTTAAATCGCTACGAAAGTGCCCTTCTTCTTATGGTGCAAAAGAAAGCTAATATACCCGTTTCACTTACAATGAAAATCCCCTCTAATTTAGTTGAAAGTAATAGCCATCTAAAAGATACAAAAGGCGACGATTTTATAACAATAAATGTTCTTAGTATGAATCATGATATCGGTACAGACTATAGCGATAACCACTTCAAATTTCATGTTAAAATGGATTTGAAAATTGCTGTCTCTGAACTTACATTCAATATGGATATAGACAAAGATAGAAAGAAATTAACTTCTCTTATTACAAAACAACTAAACAAAGATTTGAACGATTTAATCCACAACATTCAAAAACAGCAACTTGATCCATTCGGATTTGGTGATTATGCGAGAGCGTTTCAATATAAAGAATGGAAACAAGTCGAAGATGATTGGCCGAGTGCCTTTTCAAAAGCTAATGTGAAAGTGGCACCAACTATTAAAATTTTAGAAAATGGGATTATTAAATAGAAAAAACACGCTACTTGTTCTTATATGAATAAGTAGCGTGTTTTCATTTCCATTACAAGTATTATTTCAATGGACTATACTTTATTTCTATTTCTAACATTACTATGTTTTTTAGCATATACAAAATATATGAAAACACCTATTATAATCCATGCCACAAAACTAATTAAAGTAAGCTTAGAAAGGTTCAAAGCTAAATATATACAACTTACTATCGAAACGATAGGTAAAAAAGGTACTAGAGGAGCACGGAATGGCCTCTTCATATTAGGATTTGTCTTTCTTAATACAATGACAGCTATAGATACAAACACAAATGCTGTTATCGTTCCCATATTCACTAAATTAGCTAATAAATTCAAATCCACTAATCCCGCTAATAAAGCTGCTAGTATACCTGTAACCCATGTATTAAAAAATGGAGTTTGTAAACGTTTATGGACACTTGAAAGTCTTTTTGGTAACAATCCATCTCGACTCATCGAGTAAGATACACGAACAAATGCAAACATAGCTACTAACAGAACTGTTGTTAGCCCTGCTATCGCTCCCACCGATAACAACCCAGCAATTCTATCTTCTCCTACAGTGCGCAACGCATATGCAACAGGATCAGCAACATTTAATTCCGTAAACGGAACCATTCCAGTTAACACGAATGAAACACCTACATATAGAACCGTACAAATGAACAAGGAAACAAGTAGCCCAATTGGCACGTTACGTTGTGGACGCTTCACTTCTTCTGCGGCTGTTGCAACTGCATCAAATCCTAAAAAAGCAAAAAATACAGTAGCAGCGCCTCCTACCACACCGTGAAAACCAAACGGTAGAAATGGTTGCCAATTCTCTGGTCTTACATATTGTGTCCCTACAACAATAAACCCTACAATAACAGCCAGTTTAATAATAACCATTATATTATTTATTCGTGCACTTTCTTTTGCACCACGGCTTAATAAAAATGTAACAACTAAAATAATAAGAACTGCTGGTAAATCAATGATTCCACCCTTCCCCATTCCTGGTGCCGAAGCAAAAATCGTAGGAATGTGAATATTAAAACCTAGTAGCAATGACTGAAAATATGCTGACCAGCCTGCTGCAACCGCAGAAGTCGCTAATAAATACTCCAGCATAACACACCAGCCAACTATAAATGCAAAAATCTCACCTAGTGTCATATATGTATATGAATATACACTTCCCGAAACTGGAACTGTAGATGCAAATTCAGCATAACAGAAAGCTACACATGCACATATAATTGCCGCTAATACAAAAGATAATACAATCGCCGGACCAGCATGTTTCGCTGCTACAATACCAGTTAATACGAAAATACCTGTACCAATAATTGCGCCAATACCTAAAAGAGTTAAATCAATCGCTCCTAAAGTTTGATTCAATACTTTTTTCTTTTCTTCATCCATTGCTTTCTTTATGAAAAGACTCATTCTTTGAAACCTCTTTTTCAAGTTTATCTCTTACTTGTTACATTCTTTATTACTGTTCTATTTTAAAAATAAAAATATACATAGTTCACTTCCCCTATAGACTTAGTGACCCACCTCAAAAAAACAGAAAAATCAATCTCTTTATACCGTATTGAATTTTCAAAATATTAATCATACCAAAAAACCATTAAGAATGCTGATTGAATTTATCATACAATTAATTATACTGTCAATAATAAATCACTCAAAAATAATCGGTTTATTATGTATAAAATGTTATTTTTATACATAATTATTTCCTCAAAAACATTGTTGTTTTCCACCTTAATATTTCATATGCATTTTATTACATTGATTTTCATACAATTTTCATTACATACAATACAATAAAAATCATAATAACCTCAAATCAATTATTATCTAAGAATAATAATTGGTTTGAGGTTATGTCACCATTTTAATACTAACAAAAAAGTGCAGATTTTCATCTGCACTTTTTTTATTCTTCCACTTCAGCTTCTGCACTACTATTTTCAAGATGCTCCTTCTGAGCTTCCTCTTGCAGCTCCGCTGAAATCATCCCATAATAAAGTTCCGGATATAACCCAAATATTTGATATACACTTCCTAAAAACGGCATCAGAATCCCTCTTTTCTAAAGTTGTATTGCCACTTTTAAGGATTCCCTTTTCATTCATTATACATTCGTTTTTGACGTTTCTTCTTCATCTTGAACACCTAATAAATTTTGCCATTTTTTATACGGAGCGCTATTTGGATCTACATATCCTTTTGCATGCGAGCGATCCCACAATTGTTTAATAAACATTTCTTTCTCTTTCTTTGCCACCATATCGGCACCTGTACCGTAATAGTTCTGGAAATACAACTCGATTTCATCAAGGAATAGTCTTAATAATTCATCTGATGTTTCTTCTAACGTCGGATCATACTTCGCTTCACGATCATACATTAAAATCATATCTAAAAGATTGTGGACATGTTCTTTTCTAAGCCATCTTACATCTTGGGCTCCTAATACGAACGGATGTGTATATAAATGTCCACCTTGTATCATCGCCTTTTCTTGCTCTTCTTCAAATCGTGACAAGATGTTTTCATAAATAAACGGATTATGAAGCAACGCTCTGTGTAATTTATAACTTTCGCTTGAAATATTTTTCCCCATTGACTGAATTAAAAAGCTACGTCCTACACCGTTATATTGATACACAAACTGTCCATCAACAGCAACTAAACTAATCCAGCGATACATATATGCGTATAGTAATGCACGATTACATTTATCATAATCTAATTTTGTTTGAGTCGCATTTAAATCTGGCATAAAGGCTGGTAAGTGCCAATACTTATCTAAATGCGGCGTTAAACTAGATTTTTTACTATTTAATTTGTTTACACGGCGATAATACGATTGGAAATAGTCACCTTTATCATTCATAAATCCATTTGAAATATGTCCTGATGATAATTTAGGAAAGTCTTGCAGCGATAAGCCGTAATGCGCTCGATAACAGATCACTTCAAATGGCGAAAAGGCTTCATGTACTGTATCTTTTTCTTTAAACATTTCTTGAATTAATTCCTCTTGCAACTCTTTCTTTAAAGAAGGATGTATACCCCAATATTGTAATTCCCTATGATGAGCAACTTTCGGAACGAATGGACTCGCTAAATGGAACAGGTCTTCAATTTTTTCACGAACGTATTCATCGCGATCACGTTTCTTATAATCTGCTTCTTTTCGCAACGCTTCAATAATATTCAGTTCTAATTTATCACGATAGCGTACTTGCAGTTCGTCATAACAATAGCTCAGTATATGTTCTCGGTAGAAATCCTCTACCTTTTTCGACTGAATCTCTTCTGTTTTCGCATCCCGGCAATATTCCCCGTATAAGCTCATATAAATTTCCGCACATATATCTTTCGGTAATACACCTAAATTTAAATGTTGTTGCATATCTTGCCATATCTTTTCTTGCAACTTCTCTTCAGCTAATACGTATACATTCGTTGGGTTTGTTTTCCCTTCAAATTCCTTGCTTCGTTTTTGAATTTCAAACAGTAAATTTTCACGTGTTTCATGTAAATTATCAAAAAATCTTTCCCAATATTGAATCATTTTGTTAACTGCTTGATATAGCGATTGATAAACGAGTTCTAATAGCATTTCTTTACGGTATTCGTTTAATTTGTGTACGTACTGCGTTACAATATCTTCAAATTCCTTTTTAAATAAACGCTGCTGGTTATTAATCATTTTTCCAAACCAGCCTTGTTGCTGCGCAATTTCTACTCGGCGTACAGCTGTTACCGTTCCATCAATATTACTCACATTAAATTTCTTATCGTAGTTTTGAATTAAATTACGCTTTTGTTCATTATTTTCATGTAGTCGATTCATTTTTTCGACTAACTGCTTTCGAATTTCATACAGCATAAAACGAGCTGCTACTGGATGAACAGAATCTGTTTTCTTTAAAAACCATGTATTTAGTTGATATGACTGTCCTTCAGAACCACTTGGTGAAAAACGGTCTGATTCAATCATGTCATATAAAAGTGTCGTTACATGTTCATGTACGCGGCTCGGAATCGCATATGCATATAAACGAACCGCATGGTCTACCCTTGCTACTTCACCTTTCATTTGTTCCGTCATTTTCAGCTTGGCAGACGAAATTTTACACTCATGCTGCAGACGATTTAATTCTTCGTCTTTTTGTACCGTACGCTGTACATAACTTTCTACAGCTTCTAAAAATAGTTTAGATTTTGCAACACCAACCTTGCCACCCTCTGCGCCTTCACGCGTTTCATTGTACATTTGTCTATAAAAAATATGAGCCTGTTCTGGACGGGTAGCAAGATGTTCTAAATCTTCTAAATAACTTTTCCCACGCTCTGGCTTTTCACGCTGCATACCACGTTTTACATCTTGGTCATATCTATGCTTCTTCTCTTGAAACAATTGATCTAAATGAAGCCACGATTCATCTAAACCTTGCACTGCCCATTTTAAAGCACAATATTTTAACACATGCTCATATGGATAAATAATCTTTGCCGTTCCTGCCCCGCAATATCGTCCTTTCCCACTTGATTCTGCCAATTGCTGAATTTGGTTATCTTCCTGTGCAAAATGATTTGCAGACATCGGACTAAATAATTGTAAATAAATCGTATTTGCCATTTGCTCCATATAATCTGATAAATTGTGCAAATGGTGTCCATGTAGGTTTTCGTAGTCGTATAAAAAACAATAATTGTACGGTAAATGATGTTGTTTAATCGTATGATTCGTTCTGCCGTCTTCATCTACTTGATCAGGCCGATATTCTAATTCAATTGTAACGCCGCCACGTTTGGACAGTTCTCCAGTAGAACCGAGCGTAATGGCATGTAATTCTTTTAACGATGCATAGCCGTTTGCTTGCACCGTTTCAAATTCTTTCGCACTAACCGTTCTCGTCTTCACTAACACATCCGGCATTAGAAACGCACCACGTATTAAAATGTTGTGATGTTGCAGTTTTTTTCGAAGCATTTCACGTAAATATAGTGCAATTTGTAGAAACATTCCTGAACCTGTTCCACCTGCTAGTGATGTTACGATAATGACACGCACACCATATTCCGTTTGATCGCTTGTAACCGGAAAAATTTTCTCGATTTCTTGCCAAAAGGATGTGAGTTTATCTTCTTTCATCGCAGCACGTAACGCTAAACGTGAAATGACGCGTAACTGTCCTGCTCCTTCTGTTAATGGTTTATCAAGTATAGTCGGGTCCATCGGAAACCACTCTGGAATCGTTGGATCTCCTGCAATATACTCCCTAGGTGTTTTACTAGAGCTCGTTTGTGTCTTAAACTTTCGAATATGATCGAATTTACTTAATGTATTCACATCTGTATCAAATACGTGCATTGCTACCTTTTTTCGACGCTCCTCAGGTAGTCTTTCATATATTTGATGTGTCACAGTACTACCGATTCCACCTAAACCAATTAATATTGTTGGAACTTGTAACGTCATGTGAACCACCTTCCTATTCTTGCTTGTTTGAAAAAAGGAGGGAAAAATAATACTCTCCTCTTTTCCCCATATACTATTCACACTCGTATTTGTAAATCTCCTTACCATATCCTCTATCAATTACTAAAAGTTCATTTGGATATAGTGTCTTATGTTCCATTCCAACCTCATCCTCTGTTATAAACATCCCATCAATAATCATTCCTACTACTTGTGACTCCTTCGCTACAAATATCGATTTCGATCCCTTCTTTGCTATAAATGTAACGGATTGCACAGTCTTTCTTTCTGCTCGGAATGGAATGCCAAAATAGTGCTTCCACCATTTGTTTTTAAGTAACTCTGGCTCAGATTGATATAACCAATCTTTCGCTACCTCTTGATCCCATTCGTAATACAATAGTGCTTTCCGGTGAAATCTTGGACGGACAATCCATCCTAAGACGATTATTCCTACAATTATCAGTAATAAAATAATAGGAATCACAAACTTAAAAATAAGCGCATATTTTTCATAGAACGGTGCATTTTCAATATGAAGTGATATTTTTTTCTTTACTTCTTGTAATTTTGAGTCTTGTATAGTGATGGTAGCTTCTATGGTGCCGGTATCTGTGAAATTGAATGTGTCGGAGTAATGAGGTCGAGGATAAATATAAATTTGATTACCATGTTGTTTTATTTCATAGTTGATTGATTGTTTAGATGTGACACCAGTAGATTTTAATAGTTTCTTTACAGCCTCTTCTGTCATCGGCTTACCATCTAACTGTGGTTGTATAATAAACGGTTTACTATTCTCTAAATTTGTTACTTTTTCCTCATAATCTTTCGTAATCGTTTGTAGTGATAATTTTGGTCTTTCCGTTACTTCGATTTTAAATTCTTTCGTCTGTCTGTAAAATCCCTTTATGTTCATATGAACTTTCCCACGTACTAACCCTTTATCAATCTTCATTTCGTAGTAAAATACATGTTTTTTATCGTCCCACTTCATCGCATATTGCTTTCCAGCGATTTCTACTTCTGCCTGGAAGTAAGAAGACTGAACGGGCAACTCAGTAGGCTTCGCTTCAATAACAGCTGTCACACCTTCATACATTTCCTCAACATTTTTTCTACCCTTATCTTCTTTGTCATAAGTAGAAACCGTGTAATTAAGCGCCGGTTCAACAAGTACTTGTAACCCTTCTTTCTCAATATCCTGGTCCACTTCTATCGTATAAGTTCCTGGTTTAATAACTTCCTCATTTTCCGTACTTATATGAACTATATTTCCGAACAATTTTGCTTCTCCTGGTGCATGTATGGAAAAAGAAGATTGTAATTGTAATGGTTTAGAAATTTGTGTGACCTGATAATCGGGCAGAGAAGGCGATTGTCGTACAAGCGTCATACGCTTTAATGGAAACGGTGTTGTAATCTCTACTCTTTTCCCCACTACTTTCGTTTTTACAATCGATTCAACAGAGGAGAATGGATCACGATTTGCAACTAATGCTGCCACTTGATTGACGCTTTTTACAATGCCATCTTCTCCGCTTGACGGCATCGTAACACCATTTATCTCTTTCTTCCATATTTCCTTGAACGTATTTAGTTGTTCTTTTTCTTGTTGTCCTAAATCTTCTTCCATCGTAATTAAGACTGGATGTAACGATATCTTTTTTGCATCCATTTCTTTCTTAAACTGGGCTAATTTCCGCAAAATTTGTTCTTTTCCGCCAACCTTATCTTTCTCTAAATCATTAAATGCCCCGTCAGTTAACACAATAAGCCAAAATTCACGTTTCCCATCTATATCGGCTTCCTTTTTTATAGATTGCATCGCCGTTTCTACTGCGCTAAATGGAGTATTTAAATACGTTTTCCATGCTCCAATTCCCTCAATTTCTGTTTGCCTTTTATCCTTCGTTAACGAAATGTTTAATGGATCATTCGGCTTACTCATTGGAACGTAAGAAAATTTATCTTTTTCATCCAATAGCGCAACTAAACTTTGCAAAGCATAATTGGCATATTTCCAGCGATCGTTATTTCTCATGCTGCCCGAATCGTCATATACAAGTGAAACGACCCTTTCCTTTGCCTCCTCTCCTTTTGCAAAAGCTGATAAAGGTACACATATAAATAGAAACAACATGAACGTGGCACAAATTCGGATTTTCATGATGAGGCTTCGCCACCTTTGTAGACAAATTCCTATGTTTAAATTTATGAGAGGAAACAAGATATATGACTTGTATTTTAGGACAACTAATCCATCATAACTTTATTATGTAAACAGATCATACACTTGGTAATATTCCTTCTAGTATTCTCTATCCAATTATATAAGTAAAAAAGCCTGTTTAAGCTCCACGCTTAAAACAGACTTTTCCTACTTTTTATTTTAAAAACACATAACAAAAAGTTTGATTTTTAACTTAACACATCACTTCTATTGTAAATCCACCAGGTGCTTCAACGTAAAACGTATACGCATGGACATGCTTAGGAGGCTCGACCAAAAATCCATCTTCCTTCAATCTTTGATTTATCTTATCTACTTGTTCTTCACTTTCTTGTGGAAATCCTACATGAAATGTTTTTGGATACTGAACTTCTTTTCCTTTCATTAAAGTTAGTATAAATCCATCATTATCACGCATAACTGCAAAGGCATTCCCTCTTGTTCCACTACAAATTAGACCAAAATACTTCTCTAAAAACTCTCTAGCTGCTGTTACATCTGTAACTGTTAAATTAAGATGTTTAATTCCCAATCCTTCACCTTCTTTCTCAATTTTCTAACATTTTATCATACAAATAAAAAACACGCCTTCCACAGCGTGTTTCATTGCTTTACATACACTTCAACAATCGGATTCTCTTTATTATCCGCATGCAAGCGTATATTCTCTTCACTTGTATTATAAATACTAGCTAATAACATTATCGTTAACACATTAGGTGTCTTCGCATCACTTCCGTATTTTCTCTCAAGCGCTTCCTTATATTCAAAATCTAAATCCCCCTGCACATATGTATACACTTCAAAACCATCTTCTAAATTGCAAACTACTGTATCAATAATATCTGCCCCTACTTGCTTCTTCATTTCCTCTCGTAACGCTTCAATAAAATCTTCCCACGGTACTTCGTATGTCTGAAACTGATCTGTAGATTTCATGCCTTTTCCTCCTTATATATCCTCTTCTTATATTTCCCCTTTCCTATAACAATTATGATAGATAGGGCATTCGTACAAGCCGCACTTGTCCCCCTTACATATCGTATTACTGTAATGCGGAAGGAGGAAAGAACATGCATAGACAAAAATGTTATGATACATGCCAACGTTATTTCGGAAAAGTTGTTCGGATTGAAGACCGTGATGGCCGTATACATTTAGGGAAAATAATCGATTTGACACAAAACTCTGTATGGATCGAACCGGTGCAACAGCGCTCATCTTTTGATTCAGGATTCGGATACTACGACGCTTATGCAAACGGTGGTTGTGACCTTTGTGGAGGCCTTAGCAGGTGTGATAGTTGTGGATTCGGATGCGGTGGTGGATTCAGCAGCTGCGGATGTGGTGGTCGTGGTTGTAGTAGTTGTGGTTGCGGCGGCTGGGGAGGCGGCGGTTGTGGCTGGGGTGTTGAACTCGGATTTGGTTTCATCTTCGGAATTACATTAGCTGCATTATTTTTCATTTAACATAGTAAAGAGTTGGCTACCTTTAGCCAACTCTTTTTCTTTATTTTTCACATATAAAAATACGATGCCCTAAAATGTGTTGGTACATAAGCCGTACATTTTCATGCTGTACCCACGCCTCATATAACTCATTCGGAATATGTGAGGATACATTCCATTCTGGCTCTTCTACATAGCCAGAGATTGTTTCTGCAATCGTGCCACCACCCGCAATTGTAATTCTTTTAAAATTTGCTTTCTGAAATAATTGTACCCACTCCTTCTCAGTTAATAGTTCTTTCATGCCATATAATTGGGCGATTTTTTCTTCCTCACCCTTATCAATGTGCCTATCAATAATCATTTCAATGACAACAAGCTTACCGTCCTGCTGTAATACACGATAACACTCCGAGATAACCCTTTCTTTGTCTGTAAAAGCGATGATTGATTCTCCAAGTACGAACTCAAATGAGTTATTCAAACACGGTAAATGCTCTACATTTCCTTCAATTAATTGTATATCTAACCCTTCAAACAACCATCTATCTTTTGCCTTTTGAATCATAATTTCATTCTTTTCAACCGTTGTTACTTTATAGCCAAATTCCCTTGTCATATACGCCGCTGTTTTCCCCGTACCGCAACCTATCTCAAGGACATTCGCTCCATATTTAAAAGGCAGTTGTGCTAACAATTGTTTTGTTAACGTAAAGCCACCAGGATGAGCACTTCCTATTCCGTAATAAGCTAGGAAATCGATGTATGTGTTTCGTTTCATGGGATTCTCCCTTTTTTATTTTATATATTCGAGCACGGAAGAAAAGTGCATAGAAAAAAGGGCGTATTGTACGCCCCTCATCTTACTTATCCTCTGTAATATATGCCCATTTATAGCTGTAGTCTCCACCAACTGGATGGTGAACAATACCTTTTACTTTCTGTCTTTGAACGATAGCATCACCACGTTGATATAATGGTGCAATTGCTGCATCTTCCAATAACATTTTCTCCGCTTTCAGTAAGCTATCCCAACGCTCTTTCGTTTTCGTTAATAGCTCACCTTTACCTTTTTGTACAATTTCATCATATTTAGGATTTGAATATCCTGTTTGGTTATGAGGGCCATTTGTAACGAACATATCAATGAATGTCATTGGATCTAAGTAGTCAGGGCCCCAACCAGCGTAAGATAAATCATAATCTAGATCTGATTCTAATTTTAACTTTTGTTTAAATGGCTGGTTTTTCAAATTCACTGTTAAACCTGGTAAGTTTTTCTCAAGTTCTCCTTTTAAGAATTCTCCTACTTTTTTCGCACCATCACCATCATAGTTTAATAGTTCTACTGTAATTGCATCTTTTCCAAGTTCTTTTTTCGCTTTTTCCCAATGCTCTTTTGCTTTTTTCACATCTGTTTTTAAAATATCTCCATTTTCTTTACGGAAGTCTTTTCCATCTGGGCTCTTAGCAAATTCTTTTGGTACTAAGTAATCTGCCGGTGTAGATCCGTCATTTAAAATAACGTTCGTTAAGCCTTTTTTATCATACGCTTTTGCAATCGCTAAACGTAGATCTTTGCTCTTTAACACTGTATCTTGCCCACCACGTTTTTGGTTTAAGCGTAAGAAGTACGTTGACGGTGTTTTTTGTGTAAAGAAGTCGGGGTTTGATTTATATTTGTCAACAAATTCAGATGTAAGTCCTGAACGATCGATTTGTCCACTTTCATATAAGTTAACACGTGTACCGCTATCTTTTACTACGTTAAAGTTGATTTCATCTAACTTAACTGTTTTATTATCCCAATATTGTGCATTTTTCTTTAATTTCCAACCTTCTTCATGTTTCCAGTCTGTCAATGTAAACGGTCCGTTGTATAACGTCGTATCTGATTCTAAACCGTACTTTTCACCTTTTTCTTTTACAAATTTCTCGTTTAATGGATAAAATGTTCCAAATGAAGTTAATTCTACAAAGTAAGGAACTGGATTTTCTAATTCTACTTCTAACGTATAGTCATCTACAGCTTTTACTCCTAACGTATCTAGTTCAGCTTTTCCTTCATTAATCGCTTGTGCATTTTTCAAATCAAACATAATGTATGCATATTCTGCTGCTGTATTTTTATCTACCGCACGTTTCCAAGCAAACACGAAATCTTTCGCTGTTACAGGCTCTCCATTTGACCATTTTGCATTTTTATTTAATGTAAATGTATACTTTTTACCATCATCACTCTTTTTATATGATTCAGCAACTCCTGGTGTTGCTTTATTATCTTTATCAAGTCGATATAAACCTTCCATTACGTTGTTTAAAGCTAGAAACGATACTTGGTCTGTCGCTTTAGCAGAGTCCATAGATGGAATCTCTTGAGACTCTGTTAAATTAAGCACTTGCTTCGCCGCTAGCTTTCCCCCTTCTTTTTCACCACTTTTCGGTGTTGTGCTTGCCTTCTCTTTATCTCCTGATCCAGAGCAAGCTGTTAATGCCATACTCATTACTAAAACTGGTGCTACGACCGCTGTCAATTTTTTCATTTTTTTTCTCTTCATTTTTTGTACCCTCCCCAATTATATGTACGATATTAACATTTAGAATTTCTCTACCAACTTTTGTTATCAGAAAATTCTTATTAATTAATATTCTACTATTTTTTAAAATTTTGTAAAGTATTTTTGTAAATTTTCTAAATATTTATTTTTTTATTATAGTAACTTGTTTAACTACTATATGAATTATCCCCGTCTACTATATGTAAACATCCTTCCCCTTATTCCAATCTATTACTACGTTCTATATTTTTCTTATTAGCATGAGGTCTCTTACTATCATCTGTCTTACTACTTACTGACCTCTCTAAATCCCTCCGATAGAACCTTCCTAATTACCTAACCGATTCTCAATAGGCTAACGAGATTTATTCCCTTATACATACTAAAAAGCATTTCAAAAGCAGCTCAGCCACTTTTGAAATGCTTTCACTTTATTTTTTTCCGCCATCCTCAGTTACATACGCCCACTTAAAGCTATATTCTGGACTGATGTTATGTTTCACAATTCCTTTTACATTCGGTTTCATTACGTACGATCTTCCTGTTTGATATAAAGGAACTAACCCTGCATCTTCTTCAAGGAATAATTTTTCAGCTTTCCCTAACGTTTCCCAACGTTTTTTCGCATCACTCATTAATTCATTACCTGCTTTCCCTACCATTTCATCGTATTTTGGGTTTGAATAACTCATTTGGTTGTACGGGCTCTTCGATTCAAACATATCAATAAATGTCATTGGATCCGCATAGTCTGGACTCCAACCTGCATAAGAAATTTCATAATCTTGCGCAGTTTCTAATTTTAATTTTTGTTTGAACGGCTGAATTTTCGTATTAATCGTTACACCTTTTAAATTTTTCTCAATTTGATCTTTTACATAGTCAGCAATCTTTTTCGCAGTTCCATCATCATAGCTTAGCAATTCAATTGTAACTTGATCTTTTCCAAGTTCTTTTTTCGCTTCTTCCCACGCTGCTGCTCCTTTTTTCGGATTATATTTCAGACCATTTTTAAATGTATCTTGATAATCTTTACCATCTGGCCCTGTCGCAAGTCCTTTTGGAACCAATTGATCTGTTGCTTTTGATCCATTATTTAAAATTACATTCGCCAATCCTTTTTTATCAACTGATAATGCAATTGCTTCACGAAGTTTTTTGCTCTTTAAAGGCGTATCTTGTCCGTTACGTTTTTGATTTAAACGTAAGAAGAATGTACTTGATTCCGCATACTCACCATATTCTTCTTTGTTCGATTTATATTTATCTACAAACTCTCCTGATAGTAATGTAAAATCAATTGATCCTGTATCATATAAGTTTACTTTCGTTGCAACCTCTTTTACTACACTATAGTTAATTTCTTCTAATTTCACAGTCTTTTTATCCCAGTACTTATCATTTTTCTTCAGCTGCCAACCTTGTTCATGTTTCCATGAAGACATAACGAATGGACCATTATACACAGTTGTATCTGCTTCTAAACCGTACTTATCACCTTTTTCTTTTACGAATTTTTCATTTAATGGATAGTATGATGGGAATGCTAATAAATTTAAGAAATACGGTACCGGTTTTTCTAATTCTACTTCTAGCGTGTAATCATCTACCGCCTTCGCTCCTAATTCAGTTACAGGTTTTTCTCCTTTATTAATCGCTTCTGCATTTTTAATATAGTAAGCAATAAATGCATATTCTGCCGCAGTATTCTTATCAAGTAAGCGCTTCCACGCAAAAACGAAATCTTTCGCTGTTACAGGATCACCATTTGACCATTTTGCATCTTTTCGCAGTTTAAACGTATACTTTTTACCATCTTCACTTTTCGTACTAGACTCTGCCGCAGCAGGAATTGGCTTATTATCTTTATCAAGGCGATATAGGCCTTCCATCGTGTTCCCTAAAATTTGCGAACCTAATGTATCAGTAGATTTAGAAGTATCCATCGTCGGAATTTCTTGGTTTTCCGTACGATTTAATACTTGTTTCGCTGCATATTTAATATCAGATTTTTTTTCTTCCCCATTATTTGATGTAGTTGTCGTTTTCTTTTCCCCACCTGACCCAGAACATGCTGTCAATGCAACACTCATCGCTAAAACTGGTACTACAACTGCCGTTAACTTTTTCATCTTTTTTCTCTTCATTTTTGTACCCTCCCTAATTATATGTACATTACCAATCCTTGAGAGACCCCTTACTAAAGATTTATTTTTCAGAAAATTACAACTAATGTTATTCTACTCTTTTTTTCGCATTTGTAAATAGTTTTATTTTAAATATTCTGGTTTTAACTTTTTGTAATTTGGTAGAGCTTATCCCCCATCTACCATATGTGCATACTTTGCTCCTTATTCTTCTTTATTTTGCTATACTACAAGTTTACATTTTAATTTGCAATATACAAAAAAGCATTTCAAGGTAGCTAAGCTACTTTGAAATGCTTTTTTTACTCTATTATTTTTCAGTTACATATGCCCATTTAAAGCTATATTCCGGACTGATATTATGTTTTACAATACCTTTAATATTTTGTTTTAGAACATATGCATCACCACGTTGGTATAAAGGTACAAGTGCTACATCTTGCTCAAGAAGTAATTTCTCAGCTTTCCCTAACTCTTCCCAACGTTTCTTCGCGTCACCCATTAATTCAGTGCCAGCTTTTTTGATCATATCATCATACTTTGGATCAGCGAAGCTCATTTGGTTATGAGAATGTTTAGACTGGAACATATCTAAGAATGTCATTGGGTCAGCATAGTCAGGTCCCCAACCAGCATATGATAAATCATAATCTTGCTCTGTTTCTAATTTCAGTTTTTGTTTGAATGGTTGAAGTTTAATATTAACAGTTACACCTTTTAAGTTCTTCTCAATTTGATCTTTTACATATTCCCCAACTTTTTTCGCATTACCAGTATCATAGTTTAATAGCTCAATTGTAACTTGGTCTTTTCCAAGTTCTTTTTTCGCTTCTTCCCAGGCTGCAGCAGCTTTTTTCGCATCTGGTTTGATACCATTTTTAAATGTTTCTTGGAAGTCTTTTCCGTCTGGTCCAGTCGCTAACCCTTTCGGTACTAAGAAGTCTGCTGGTTTAGATCCGTCATTTAAAATAACGTTTGCTAGATTTTTCTTATCGATAGAAAGCGCGATTGCTTCACGTAATTTCTGACTCTTTAATGGTGTATCTTGTCCACCACGTTTTTGATTCATACGTAAGAAGAATGTACTTACTTGTGAGTATGTGCCAAACTCCTCTTTGTTATTTCTATATTTGTCAACGAATTCACCTGATAGAAGTGCGAAATCAATTGCACCTGTATCAAATAAGTTTACCCTTGTATTTATTTCTTTTACTACACTATAGTTAATTTCATCTAATTTTACAGTCTTTTTATCCCAATATTGATCATTTTTCTTTAGTTTCCAGCCTTGCTCATGCTTCCAATCAGTAAGAACGAATGGTCCGTTATATACTGTTGTATCAGACTCTAAACCGTATTTATCACCTTTTTCTTTTACGAACTTCTCATTTAATGGATAGTACGATGGGAACGCTACTAAGTTTAAGAAGTATGGTACCGCTTGTTCTAATTCAACTTCTAATGTATAGTCATCTACCGCCTTAACTCCTAGTTCAGTTACTGGTTTTTCACCTTTATTAATCGCCTCTGCATTTTTAATTGGGAATGCGATAAACGCATATTCTGCAGTTGTTTTTGGATCTAATAATCGTTGCCATGCATAAGCAAAGTCTTTTGCTGTTACAGGATCACCATTTGACCATTTTGCATCTTTACGTAGTTTAAATGTATATTTTTTACCATCTTCACTTTTCGTACTAGATTCTGCTGCAGCTGGGATTGGTTTATTATCTTTATCTAATCGATATAAACCTTCCATTGTGTTTCCTAAAATTTGAGAACCTAAATTATCTGTATTTTTTGAAGTATCCATTGTTGGGATCTCATTTGTTTCTGTGCGGTTTAGCACTTGTTTTGCTGCTAATTTTTCCCCTGACTTACTATCTCCACTAGAGTTAGAATTTGTGCTTGTCTTCTTATCTCCACCTGATGTAGAACATGCTGTTAACGCCATGCTCATTGCTAAAACCGGTGCTACAACTGCTGTTAGTTTTTTCATTTGTTTCTTTTTCATTTTGTACCCTCCCTAATTCTTAACGATAGCTATTAAAGAATTTTCTGATAATTCTGTTTTTCTCTATATATTTATCAGACGATTCTTACTAATTCTTATTCTACTAATTTTTAAATTTTTGTAAAGTATTATTATTGAAAATTTTTAAAAAATTATTTTTTTACAGTAATATTCATAAAAATTCCATATGTTGTTCAAACCTTATTTTGCATTCATACACATTCGTTGTTTTAATCACTTCGATCTCATTTACCGCTTGAATACTTGTTAATTATTGCTAATAAATAATGCATATATCTAAAAACATCTTTTCTACAAAAATAAAAAAGCAGACATTTCGTCTGCTTTAATTCTCCTCAATTTGCTTTTCACTTAATCCTAGATGTGTTCTAAGAGTATTACTCAAACTCTGTAGATCTTTTTTATTAGGATTATAATAATATACACGTTGCCCGTTTGGGCCATTAGGTAAGTATAAATCATCACCAGCTAATTGTATTTTTTCAACTGAACCGTTTAAACCGTATTTATAAAAAGATAAAATATCATCCATTACTAAATTTGTTTTAAAATCACCATCAACCGCCTCAACTATTTTTTCTAACTTCGTAATCGATCCTACACTTTTTAATTTACTTAAAATCGCTTCAATAATAAGTTGTTGGCGTTGTCCTCTCATTGCATCACTATCAATATGGCGCGTTCTTGCTAGTGCAAGTGCTTCTTCCCCATTTAATTTTTGTAATCCTTTTTTCAAATGAATCGCATCAGGTTCATCTTTACTATTTTGCTCCGTAAATTCAACTGGGACATCCACTTCAATACCATCTAACCCATCAACAATTTTAGTAAAGGAACCAAAATTAAATTTCACAAAATAATCAACAGGCACCTGTAACAATTTTTCTACTGCTTCCACAGAAGCTTGCGGTCCTCCATCTTTACCATTTTTAACGAAACCACTTCCATATGCATGGGTTATTTTATCTTTTTTCTTTTCAACTGGAACATATGTATATGTATCACGCGGTATGCTCGTTAATTTCACTGTTTTATCGTCTTTATTAAAAGTCGCTAACAATAATGCATCTGTATGAAATGCACCATTATATTCCTTTTGTCGTTCTTGATTTTCATCAATTCCCATAATTAAAAGTGAAACATGATTTGCAATTGGCTTTACAGATTTCTCACGTAAATTGGATTTTTCACCTCGTGCTAAATTCAAATTAGATTTTTGTACAAGACTAGAAGTTTTCATATATACATAGGCTCCATAGCCAATTCCACCAAATAGTAATACCGCCAGTAGTAAACTTATTATCGTTTTCTTTTTATATTTTTGCTTATTTTTCTCTTCTCTTAAAGATGAATGATTACCCATTTACTCTCCTCCTGTTTCTATTCATCCAATATGTTTTTCATTTTTTCATATTTAGCACTATCCTTTTGAAACATACTTTCTTTCAATCCCTTATCTATTTGTATCCATTCAGTCGTAACTGAATATTGAATCAAGCCTTCTTGAAAACTAAGAAATTTCAACATAATCCCTGTATTTTTCTCCACAACCATTTCGAATTTCCCTCTTAAATCTTCAGAGGTGCTAACAGGCATCTCTATGTTTATAACTCCTTCAATTTTGTAACAATCTAATCCAAGATATTTCGTTTCTTTATAATTCCAATCTTTATATCGAATTAATAAATCTGCGAATTCTGATTGAATACTATATTTAGCTAGCCCTACATATTCATCATCATATCTCTTTTTCTCATCTGATTTTCTCACTAACCTTTCCGTAGGATTTAATTTTAATAGTTCATTGTTTCTTTCTTTCGGGTTCCATTTTGTCTCTTTATAGGTATACTTCTCATCATCAAACTCTTTTTTCTTCCCCTCGTTATATATAATTGTTCGTTTTTTGGCTAGTTTATCTTCTTTCGAAGAGATACCTCTTTGTTTCTCCGTATCAATCGCATACTTATATGTTGTAGCAATTCTTGATGAGCTAGAATATTCCTCAAATTGTCCTGAAATATTTTTAAAATAATCAATAGAATCTAGCATTTTTTGATGAATCTTTTCTTTATCTGGATAATGTACATTCGATTTTATTTCTTCTTCATTTTCATAATCAGAAAACGCTTTTTTCTTTACATATTCAAATACTCCACCATTTTGCGCAAAACTTTGTATAGAAAACTCAGACATAGATACCACTGAAAGTATACAAACCGCTGCACTAATTATCATCATATGAATTTTGTAACTCTTCTTTTTTACCTTAAGATTATGTAGCGTGCCATTAATCTTTTCATTTAACTCTGGAGGTACTATAACATTTTCATCTTTTATTCTCTTTTTTAATTTCTCATCAAATAATTTTTCATTATCCATCCTTTACACCCCCTATTCCATCTTTAATCGTTTTTGTAGTTGTTCCCTCGCACGTGATAATCTTGATTTCACTGTTCCTTTCGGTATTTCTAACAGCTTTGCTATACTCTCTTGATTCATGTCTTCATAGTAATAAAGCACCGTAACAGCTCTTAATTCTTCATGTAACGATTGAATCGCATTACACAAATCTATATCTTCATACTGATCACAAGCACTCATATTGTAATCATTCTCTTCTGTCACAATTACATTTTTATACGCTCTAATAATATTGTTACACTCATTTATTAGTATTCGAATTAACCAAGTTTGAAAAAACTCTTCTTTTTTTAATTTTTTTATATTTTCATAGGCTTTTAAAATTGTTGTCTGTATCGCATCCTCTATATTTGTCTCATCACGTAACATCGCCTTTGCTATTCGATACATCTTCGCTTTTTCTGTATGTATAAGCGCTATAAAGGCTTCATGATCACCTTTTTTCGCTAAAGAAACATCCGTTTCTTCTTTTACAATCATTTTATATAAAGGGATTACTTTCACAATTGCTCCTCCTGTTTCATCCTCACTTCATCACTTCCAATTTAACTTTACATGTATTAGACGTATGAACCTAGAAAAAGGTTCACTTTTTTGAATATTTCTGTAATTAAAAAAAGAAATATCCTTTATAAGTGTTATGTGATAAACATACTAGTTTAAATTTACAAATAAAAAAAGCCCACTTTCTCAGTGGACTTTCTACTCTATAACGGTAAATCCCTCTTCCTAAATACTACAATCGCTACGATAAAAATACAAAGCGCTACAGTAGTTAAACCTATACTTACCGGCCATATATTATATGATCCTTCAGCAATTTCTTTCGGACGAAACAGCGTAAATAATGATAGGTTTTTCATCCATTCTAACTTATCACTTAACTTCCCTACCATATCCAATACGAAAAATAAGATAGTTAAACTCGCTGAATAACTTAGTGCTTTTCTTTCGTCATTACATATACAAGAAAAGAAAAATGAATACGCACTAACGACTAAAAATATGAGCCCTCCGACTACATTTATCTTCAAAAATAATTCTTTATTTAAGTTGTTATCTTGTAAAAACCATTCTGCACCTACTAACCCAGCTACATACGTAACAGATACAATAATTAGAAGTCCCAATATGAGAACAGCAGCTTGTGTAATCGCAATTTGCACTCTAGATACAGGTGTTGCTAGCAAGTATGCCATTGCTCCTTTATCTACATGACGAGCAATTAAATGTGTCGCAACTGTTACGCAAAAAATTGTTAAAATGATAATAAACAATAGACTATAGTATTCGCCCGCTAGAAAATCCATTACGTTTTGAATCGGACTTTCCATACCAACGATTTTTTTCACACTATCAGGCATGGCAGCTATTAATTCATTTAGCCCTTTCGCTGATACCATTGACGGGAATATCCAAATTAATAACCACAGATATAAAGCTGCACCAGACGCATAACTCAAAATACTTTTTTGTGTTTCTTTCAAACTAGCTAAAAATAATTGCTTATTCATGCGTTACCCCTTCTTTCTTATCGTAATAATGCATAAATAAATGTTCTAAATCCATCGCTCTCGTTTGAAGTGCCGTTACATTATAGTTTGAAAGTGTTTGTAAAACAGTTTGATAGTTTCCTTGTACAATGATAGATGCCTCTCTACCTTTTACCGCTTCAAATTGCAAATTACACTTTGTAAGGGACTCAATCTCTTCTTGTGATGATACTGTTACATCTATCACCTGTCTTCTCATACTTTGTAAATCGTGAATATTTTCAACCGTTACGAGTCGACCATCTTTAATAATAGCTACTCTGTCACAAGTTCTCTCAATTTCAGTAAAAATATGTGATGACATTAGGATTGTTTTTCCTCTTTGCTTTTCCTCTAATATTAAATCTATAAACACTTGTTGCATAAGTGGATCAAGTCCAGATGTTGGTTCATCTAAAATTAACACCTCTGGATCGTGCATAAATGCAGCGACTATCCCTACTTTTTGCTTCATTCCTTTAGACATTTTGCGAATCGGTGTTTTCACATCAAATTGCAGACGCTCTATCAGTTCATCTCGTCTTTTCGTATCCTTTAATCCACGCATTCCCTGCATTAATTTTAAAAACTCTAATCCATTCATTCCTTCAATAAAAGAAATTTCACCTGGCAAGTAACCAACTTCCCTTTGAATTTTCGCTGCTTCATTCCAACAATCTAATCCAAAAATTGTCGCTTTACCAGCTGTCGGTTTTATAAATCCCATTAAATTACGAATCGTCGTTGATTTTCCGGCACCATTCGGTCCTAAATAACCAAATACTTCTCCCTCTTTTACATCAAATGTAATATGAAACAAACCTTTTCCATTCGAAAACTGTTTTGTGACATCTTGAACTGAAATCATAATTCCACCTCATTTTTTGAAATATTTAATGTTTGATATTTCAAAATTATTGTACTCCTCATCTTCCATATTCGCAACAACTTTTTGAAATATTTATTAGTCCATATTTCAAAATTATTGTTTTCCATTATTTTTTCTTGTATATTTTAAGTGAGGTGATTGCATTGAACGGCTTTGAAAGAGTAAAAGAAAAGAAAAAGCGTGCCATTAAAGAAGCAGCATTCGTATTATTTTCAGAACGTGGATTTAATGAAGTGAAAATAGAACATATCGCAAAAGAAGCAAACGTTTCTCAAGTTACAATTTATAATCATTTCGGAAGTAAAGATGCGTTATTTAGGGAGCTTATACAAGAATTTATCATATCTGAATTTCAATATTATAAAGAGCTTGCAGAAGAAAAATTACCTTTTCATGATATGATGCAAAAAATGATTGTAAGAAAAATGAATACTGGCGGATTATTTCAACCTGATATGTTACTACAAATGATGCAAAGGGACGAAGAACTCCGTAAGTTTATTTATAGTTATCAAAATGAAAAAATCCTACCCTGGTATTTAGAAATATTAGAACAAGCTCAGCGCAAAAACGAAATTAATCCACACCTTACTAAAGAAATGATGTTACTTTACATTCAAATGTTTACAAAATTAGGTGATGAATTTGGAGCACAACTTCTTGAAGGAGATCGGGAAAAACATATAAAAGATATCGTTACGATGTTCTTTTATGGACTGTCCGTCCCAGAAAAATAATTGTTTCTAAAAAACAAATACAATCACCAAAAAGCCCTTTGGATATTTAAATCTCAAGGGCTTTTTCATATCAAATAAATAGCTAAAACTAACTTTATCTTAAAGAAGTTAAATGCTGCTTTATAGATAACACCTTATTATAGATTAACTCTTTTAGCATAACAGGCTGAATTGAAATAATCGTTTCACCGAAATTCAGAAAATAATTTGAAATAAAATCAGATTCTTGCTTGTTAAAATAGCCTGTTATAATGTAATTTTCATTTTCCTTTTGCAACCTCATGGAAGGGTAATTCTCTTTATCAAAAATGTCTTTTCCTTTTTGATTAACAATGACGCTAAAATCAATTGCATCAGACTTTCTGTGAAAGGTAGTAAGATAACTTAATAATTCTTCAAGATTTTTTGGATGAACATTGCTTGTTTCCACAATAGAAAGAATTTTATCACATCTAATTATTTGAACATGATTTGTCTCAAAATTAAAGATTTTAGCATACCACTGGCCAAATTTAGATTCTATTCGAATAAATTGGGCAACCAATGCTTTCTCCTCACCTTTTTTTAAATATGTTAAATGATAAACTTGCTCAGCAAAAATTCCCTGTAAAATTTCTTTTAAGAACGGACTAGAATTACTATGATTTGTTACTTCAAAGGAAAGCGTTCGTTCCATAATTGAAATATTTTTACTCACATTATCAGGTAATACATGTTTAAATTTATTTTCAAGCGCAATACTTTCTACATTAAATGGTTTTGTCTTGTATCCATTTAGCGTAAGAATTGAAAAGTATAACGCATACATTTCATCCACACTAAAATAAATTGGCGATAACACACTATTTTCTATAATTTTATAACTTCCATTTCTACCTAATTCAGAATATATGGGTACACCTATTTCTTCCAATGATTGAATATCTCGCAACGCAGTACTTTTAGAAATATCATATCTAGCCATTAAATCTTTTAAATTAAAATATCTTTTATTATTTAAGAAAATAAGCATGTCATTTATTCGTTCAGTTTTTTTCATATTTCCCTCCCAAAAAGGTATCATGTATTGAAACCTTTTTAATCTATATTATAATTATCAACTAATAAAGGAGTTATATATTTATGACATTAGAGATAGCTATTTTTCTTTCAATGAACGGGCAAGCAAAGGAGGCGATTAACTTTTATACACGTAATTTAGAAGCCAAAAAATTAATGATTGTTACGTATGAAGAACTGGCGAAAAGAGATAGTTCTTTTAAAATTACAAGTGAAAATAAAGATCATATTGCTCACTCTGTTTTACAAATTGGGAATACAAAGCTAATGATAGCAGAAGATACAATGAAGCATAATGAACGTTATAACGTTGGAAATAACATGTCACTTTGCATTCAAAGCGCTAATTTAGAAGAAATACAACGGTTTTATAATAATTTAATTTCCGATAAGCATGTGAAAATAATCTCTCCGCTAGAAAAAAATATATTTAGTGAAGCATATGGTATTATTGAAGATCCTTATGGCATACAAATCCAATTAATGTATGATAAACGACTAAACTAATTAATTAATCATATTCACATATTCCTAATAAAAAAGACACGAATTTCGTGTCTTTTTATTTTATAGAAATGACTCTACCCTTTTCACTACTTTCAATCGCTAATTGAATCATTTTAATAACATCTAAACCTTCTTTTGCTGTTACAGGTAGTTCCTCACCATTTAATATACTATCTCGTACACCTTTATAATAATTGTCATAACAACCGACTTCTGTTGGAATACGCTCTAAGCTTTCTTCTGTTTCTAAAGTAGCAAAATTCTCTTCATCGTCTACTCCATAACCGTTATCACCTGGCTTCATTCCATTTTTTAATTGCTCTTCCTGCGAATCCATACCGTACTTCACGATAGAACCTTTCTCTCCATGCACTATAAAATGTGGTCCAGCTTTTTTCACATAACTGCTACTACGTAAAATGACACGTTTAACTCCGTAATGAAGTACTATGTGGAAATAATCATCCACCTCTGCACCTGGTCGTTGTTTTATTACATCTGCACTTATCGCATCTGGTTTCCCGAATATTGCTAACGCTTGGTCAATTAAATGCGATCCTAAATCGTATAATATACCGGAGCCTGGTAGATTTTTTTCTCTCCATCGATCACGTACATGTGGACGGAAACGATCAAAATTCGATTCATATGCGTATACATTCCCTACTCTGTTTTCTCCTAACAATTTCTTAATTGTTAAGAAATCATTATCAAAACGACGATTATGATATACGCTTAACATTACATTATGCTGCTCTGCTAATGAAATAAGCTCTTCCCCTTCTTCAATTGAGACAACAAATGGTTTTTCTACAACAACATGCTTACCTTTTAAAATTGCTTCTTTTACATATGGAAAATGAGTTGTATTAGGTGATGTAATAACAACTAAGTCAACATCAGCTCGCTTCACCAATTCATCAATTGTACTAACAACATTAGCGTTTGGTAATGTGTCTTTTACTACCTCTTCTTTTGAGGATAATACAGCACGAATATCATATTCTTCTATTGTTTGTAATAGTGGGATATGAAATGTCGTACTAGAAAAACCAAATCCTACAATCCCTACACCTATTTTTTTCATGTTGCCCCTCCATTTGTGCCGCTTTAACGAGCAGTAAGATTCCTAACCCAAAATTCAGTGAAAGCTAAGGAATTAGGTGAGGAATCAACTGCTTGTTAAAGCTCGATTAGTTGAACTTTATGAGAACGATTTCATTCAGTTATTATAACAAGATTATTATTATTTACATAATAAATTGCCTAGAAAAAAGCATCTTGCTACTATTCATAGCAAGATGCCCTCTTTATTCTGGTCTTTTCTTCGTCCACGTTTCTACTACTTCACCAGTATCATTAACATCTAGCACAAGGCTACCATTACTATACCGGTCTTTATTTCGATACGCTTTCGGATCAATTTCTTCTACAATGTTTTTCTCTGTCTTCATGTAAACTAATTCATCGTCCCGAACGATTTCAATACCGACAATGCGGTACGGATTACGTTTTAATTCTTTGAAAATAACAAGACCTCGCTTCGCCCTCGTTGATTTCTCAATTTCTGATGCTTTTAGGCGTTTTACAGCACCGCGCTGTGTTACGAGAATAAGTTGATCTTTGTCACCATTTAACGGTTTACCAGAAGCGACATAGTCATCTTCTTTTAAATTAATTGCTTTCACTCCAGCAGCTCTTACACCGACTGGACTTACTTCCTCTTCATGGAAAATAAGTGCATATGCACCGTGTGTAGCAAGAACGATATCACTCGTTCCATCTGTCGCAAATATATCGACAACTTCATCATCTTTTTTCAAGTTTACAGCAACGAATGCTCTTGAATAACGCTGAACTTTATATTGATTTAATTCTGTTTTCTTTATCATACCATTTCTTGTTACAAATACGATAAATCGTTTTTCTTCCTCAAAGTTCGGTACAACCGTTGCCCAAATGATTGTTTCATCCCGGTCGAGTGAAACGATATTAGCAACGTGCTGACCTAAATCTTTCCAACGAATATCTGGCATTTCGTATACTGGCAGATATATATAGTTTCCTTTATTCGTAAATAAGAGGACTGTCTCTGTCGTATTCGTATCGAATCGTTCAAGTAAGATGTCACCCTCTTTCATACCGAAGTCTTTGCCGTTTGAGGCATTATGTGAGCGCCATCCAGTACGTTTCACATATCCTTCTTTCGTTACAGTAACGATGACATCTTCTTGTGGGATCATCACTTCTACATCGATTTTAATTTCCTCGATTTGATCTTCAATAATAGCGCGTCGATCATCACTATACGTTTTCTTAACTCTCTTTAAATCAGTTTTAATTACTTGAAGCAATCTTTTTTCACTTTGTAAAATTGCCTGTAGCTCAATAATTTTCTTATTAAGCTCATCTGCTTCTTCTTGTAACGCCGTAATGTCTGTATTCGTTAAGCGATATAATTGCAAGGAAACAATTGCTTCTGCCTGTGCTTCTGTAAAGCCAAATTTTGCACTTAAATTATCTTTCGCGTTACGTTTATCTTTTGAAGCTCGAATTGTCTCAATTACTTGGTCTAAAATCGATAATGCTTTCTTTAAACCTTCTACAATATGTTGACGATTTTCTGCTTTTCTTAATTCATATTGCGAACGTCTCGTAATAACCTCTTTTTGATGTCCAATATAAGCATCTAAAATTTTCGGTAATGTCATAAGTGTTGGACGACGATTATTGATCGCTACCATATTAAAGTTATATGGAATTTGCAAATCTGTATTTTTATATAAATAATTTAAAATACCCTCGGCGTTTGCTTCTTTCTTTAATTCAACAACAATTCGTAAACCAGTACGATCTGTCTCATCACGCACTTCAGCAATACCATCTAACTTTTTATCTAGACGTAATTCATCCATTTTCTTTACAAGGTTTGCCTTATTCACTTCGTAAGGAATTTCAGTGATTACAATTTGTTGTTTCCCACCACGCACTGTTTCAACTTCTGCTTTTCCGCGAATAATAATTTTACCTTTACCTGTTTCATACGCCTTTTTAATACCATCAATCCCCTGAATAATACCGCCTGTTGGGAAATCTGGTCCTTTCATAACTGTTAATAAATCATCAACAGTACTATTTGGCTTATCAATACGCATCATTGTAGCATCAATAACTTCTCCAAGATGATGCGGAGGAATTTCTGTTGCATAACCAGCGGAAATCCCTGTAGATCCGTTCACTAATAAATTCGGGAACGCTGCTGGTAATACAACTGGTTCTTCACTCGTATCATCAAAGTTTGATACGAATTCTACTGTTTCTTTATCAAGATCACGTAATAACTCAGATGCAATTGGTGATAAACGAGCTTCCGTATAACGCATTGCTGCTGCTGGATCCCCGTCAACACTACCGTTATTACCATGCATTTCAACTAAAACATTACGTACTTTCCAAGTTTGGCTTAAACGTACCATCGCCTCATATACAGAGGAATCACCATGTGGATGATAATTACCAATAACGTTACCGACTGTTTTAGCTGACTTACGGAACGCTTTATCATGTACATTACCTTCTACATACATAGAATATAAAATACGTCTTTGTACTGGCTTTAAGCCGTCACGCGCATCTGGAAGTGCACGATCTTGAATAATATATTTACTATAACGTGCAAAGCGATCACCTAACACGTCTTCAAGCGGGAGGTCATGAAACTTCTCTGCTTGCATGTTATTCCACCTCCGTCTCCATAATCATTTCATTTTCTAAAATATTTCCTTCTTCTTGCATACCAAACTGTACATTACGTTCAATCCATTTACGGCGCGGTTCTACTTTATCGCCCATTAACGTTGTAACGCGGCGCTCTGCCCTAGCTGCATCATCAATTTTCACGCGAATTAATGTACGCGTTTCAGGATTCATTGTTGTTTCCCATAATTGATCCGCATTCATTTCACCAAGTCCTTTATAACGTTGTAACATATAGCCTTTTCCAACTTTTTTCGTTACACCGTCTAATTCCTCATCTGACCAAGCGTATTCAATTACCTCACTCTTACCTTTTCCTTTACTTACTTTGTATAAAGGAGGAAGTGCGATAAATACTTTACCAGCTTCGATAAGTGGCTTCATATATCTGTAGAAGAACGTTAATAACAATACTTGAATATGAGCCCCATCCGTATCGGCATCGGTCATAATTACAACTTTATCGTAGTTAATATCTTCAACATCAAATTCATTTCCTACACCGCCGCCAATCGCATAAATGATTGTATTAATCTCTTCATTCTTAAAGATATCAGCAAGCTTTGCTTTTTCTGTATTAATTACTTTACCACGTAACGGTAATACGGCCTGGAAACGTCGGTCTCGTCCTTGTTTTGCAGAACCACCGGCAGAGTCACCCTCTACTAGGTATAGTTCATTTTTTTGCGGGTTACGTGATTGTGCAGGTGTTAATTTCCCGCTTAACGTACCTTCTGATTTTTTCTTCTTCTTACCACTACGCGCTTCTTCTCTTGCTTTACGGGCTGCTTCACGTGCTTGTGCTGCTTTAATTGCTTTTCTCACAAGAAGTGTAGCTACATCAGGATTTTCTTCTAAAAAGTATGCTAAATGCTCAGATACAATGGCATCAATTGAAGAACGCGCTTCACTTGTACCTAGTTTCCCCTTCGTTTGCCCTTCAAACTGAAGCACTTCTTCTGGTACACGTACCGAAACGATAGCCGCTACACCTTCACGAATATCTGTACCTTCTAAGTTTTTATCTTTTTCTTTTAATAGTGCTACTTTACGAGCATACTCGTTAAACACACGCGTCATCGCTGTTTTAAATCCAGCTTCGTGTGTTCCACCATCTTTTGTACGTACGTTATTTACAAACGATAAAATGTTTTCTGAGTAGCCATCGTTAAATTGAAATGCTAGTTCTGCTTCAATTCCATTTTGTTCACCAGTGAAATATACAACTGGATGAATGGAATCTTTTTCTTCGTTTAAATAGGAAACAAAAGCTTCAATTCCCGTTTCATAATGAAATACATCCTCTAAATCATTTCGTTCATCTTTTATCGAGATTTTCATTCCTTTTAATAAGAATGCAGATTCACGTAATCTCTCACATAATGTTTCATAATTATAATTTGTTGTGCTGAAAATCGTTGTATCTGGTTTGAAATGCATCGTAGTACCAGACTCTTTCGTCTTCCCGATTTTCTCAAGCGTCGTTACAGGAACACCGCCATTTTCAAAGCGTTGTTCGTAAATATTTCCGTCACGCTTAATCGTTACGACTAACCATTCTGATAAGGCGTTTACAACCGATGCCCCAACACCGTGTAAACCACCACTCGTTTTGTAACCACCTTGACCAAACTTACCACCGGCATGAAGTACAGTTAAAATAACTTCAGGTGTAGGTTTCCCAAGTTTATGCATTCCCGTAGGCATTCCTCGCCCTTTATCTATAACGCTAATACTATTATCTTTATGTATTACGACTGAAATTTCGTCGCCAAATCCCGCTAACGCTTCGTCAACGGAGTTATCTACTATTTCATATACTAAATGATGCAATCCACGGCTGTCCGTGCTCCCGATATACATACCCGGGCGTTTTCGAACGGCTTCAAGTCCTTCTAACACTTGAATCGCATCTTCATTATATTGGAACTGATGCTTCGCCAAACTCCTTGCCCCTTTCCTAATCCAAAATCAGAACATATGTTTCTATTATAGAATAACGCCTCGACTATCGTTTTGGCAAGTTATCTTATCTCTTTTATATACCATTTTCAATAGAAAAATCCTTGTTTTCTCACAAGGATTCCTCTAGGCTACTATTTCAGAAAAATAATCGTTTGTCAACGAGAAATGGATATGTATTCCAAGATTACACATTCCAAACCTTTATTATGATCCAAATGATCAAGATCCAAAATGGGATTACAAATAACAATCCCCAAAAACAGCCTTTAAAAAATCTCATGATGAACACCTCGTTCATCGGCCCTACTTATCTATAATGAGGGCTGAATTAATCTTTCTACCTTTAAATCTATACTATTTTGTCATCGCATGTTCTACTTTAATACAACGATCCATTATTACAGTATAGTCTTTTTCTTTTAAAAGTTTATATGTATCCTCATCTTGTACTCCTAATTGTGCCCAAAAAACATCTGCATCAATCTCTACAAATTCTTTTGCAACATCCATTAAAAACTCTGAGCGACGAAATACATTTACAATGTCAACGTGTTCCTTAATATCCTTTAGTGAAGAAACTGCCTTTTCTCCGAGCACCTCATCTACTGTTGGATTAACTGGAATAATGCGGTATCCAGCATCTTGCATTGCTTTTGAAACCATATACGATGTACGTTCTGGCTTATCTGATAATCCAACAACCGCAATTGTTTTGCTTTTCTTTAACACTTCACCAATTTCCGTACGAGTTGGGTTTTCAATTGTCATAATTAATCCCTCCTATTCCTTTAGTATAGCCGATAAAGAAAGTCTCTTTCAATATGAAAGAGACTTTCTTTTATTTCGATTATTGATTCTTTGTAGCTGAATTATCTGCTAAAGTAGCCGATTTCGTCATTTTTTGACCGTTACGGTAGAATGTAACTTCTACTTTCTCGCCTACTTTTTTCTTTTCATATAAATATTTACGGAATTGAAGAGCATTCTCTACTTTTTGATTATCTAATGCTACTACAATATCATATTGCTCTAAACCAGCTTTTTCAGCTGGTGATATTGGGTAAATTTTACCTAATACAACGCCGTTTGTTACTTCTTTCGGTACTTTCAATTGATTGACTGCATAAGCTTGCACATCTTCTAGTGAAACAACACCTACTCCAAGAGCTGGACGTTTTACTACTCCATCTTTTTCAAGAGATTCAATAACTGGTTTTGCGATGTTAATTGGAATAGCAAATCCAATTCCTTCAACTTCTTGTTGTGCAATTTTACTTGAATTAATCCCAATTATTTCACCATTTTGGTTAAATAATGCACCACCACTATTACCTGGATTAATCGCTGCATCCGTTTGAATAACTTGTGCTTGCCAATCTGGTCGTTTATCCCCATCAATATCAACCGGAATTTCGCGTTCTTTACTACTGATTATACCTTCCGTTACACTTCCATCAAATCCAAGTGGATTACCGATTGCAATGGCTTTTTCACCCGCACGAAGTTTACTTGAATCACCTAAAGTGGCAACTTTATTTACATTAGATCCATCAATTTCAACAACCGCTAAGTCTAACCAAGGGTCCTTACCAACTAATTTCGCATCAACTTGCTTTCCGTCGCTCAGCTTCACAGCAAGTTTATTTGCTCCATCTACTACGTGGTTGTTTGTTACAATATATGCTTTATTTCCTGCTTTTTTATAAATAACACCTGATCCTGAACCGGCTTGTTGTTCTTGACCTGTCGGTTGCATTGCAAATGGATCAACACTTTGTTGCATATTAATAACACCTACAACAACATCTTTCGCCCCTTCAATCATACCAGGTAAATCAGTTTCATTTTTCGCTTTATTTACAACAGGAACTACAGTACCTTCTACTTTTGAATCCGAACTAAATGATGATACTGGCGCTCCATTATTTTGAGCCCATGGCATATATGGTGCTGCAAAACTAATCGAAACCGCTCCGACTACAGCTCCCACTAAACCTGTGAAGAAATAGCCTTTTTTACTACCTGATTTTCTCACTTCTCTCGTTTCACTATGCTCTTCATTTAAATTTGGTCCGTCGTAATATCCCATGTTTTATTTCCCCTCTCTGGTGAATTCGTATTTTCAGTATAGTCACGTTTTGTGTCCTTCTTGTGAACTCATCGTGAAATCCAATTAAAAAAATACACTTATCTAACATTGTAGACAAAAAAAGTATTTTTTGTACATTTTACCTTCAAAAGAGAGTATAAAATTACCATTTCCCTAGGCTAAATTACACAAATCGTTCTAGATTATTCTTCAAATTTATAACCAACTCGAATAACAGTACCGATATGCTTCGCTTTATCTCCTAGCTTATTTCGAAGTTTTTTAATATGGGTATCAACCGTTCGGTCATCACCGTAATAGTCATATCCCCATAACTGGTCTAATAAATGTTGACGTGATAACACAATTCCTTTGTTCTCCATTAAATACACAAGAAGTTCAAATTCTTTATGTGTCAATATAATTTCTTCTCCATCTACTAAAACAGTTCTAGATAGACGATTCACTTCTATTCCAGCTAAAGACATAGCATTTTCTTCCGCTACTCCTACCGCACCATCCGCACGTTTCAATAACGTCTTTGCACGAGCTACTAATACTTTCGGGCTAAATGGTTTCGTTACATACTCGTCTGCACCTAATTCGAAACCTAGCAATGTATCATCCTCATCCGAACGTGCTGTCAACATAATAATTGGTACTGCTGATTCTTTTCTAATTCTTCTACAAACAGACCATCCATCTATTTCCGGTAACATAATATCTAACATAATTAAATCAATTTCATGCTCTGCAAATAACTCTAGCGCTTTTTTTCCATCTTCTGCTTCGATTACTTCAAAGCCTTCATTACGAAAATAATCACTAACAATTTCACGTAATCTTCTTTCATCTTCAACAAGCAATACCGTTTTGTTCATATAATCTATCCCGCCTTTTTACTCTTTCAATCGAATAATACGTTGATTGGAGCTTCCGCGAAATGGAAGTGTTAAATCTTTTTCCTCAATTTCAAACCTTCCATCGACTAAAACATCCCCATAATGTAACAACTCTATCATATCATTATTTTGAGAACTCTGTATCTCTTCTAACGTATAACCTGTATACATCCATAGGTTTTTTTTCAAATCTTTCACGATTTTTGCTACCTTTTTCACTTCAGCAGCTTGAAAAAATGGATCTCCACCTGAAAATGTTACATCAGTTAATGGATTACTTGCAATCTCTTTCACAATTTCTTCTACTGTCATTTCCGTTCCGTTGCAAATATTCCACGATTTCGGATTATGGCAACCAACGCAACGATGCGGACAGCCCGCAAAAAACACGACTGTCCGCAATCCTTCTCCATCTACTACACTATCATGAATAATATTCATCACTTTCATTTATGTTTCACCCGATCTATCTCTTCACTACGTTTCGCACTATTCCACTTTGACATATCTCCTACAAGATAGCCTGTTATACGGCGAATTCTTTCTATATTAGCCTCATCTTCATTCCCGCAACTTGGACATTCATTCCCAATAACCCCGTGATAACTACAGCACTTACAACGGTCAACAGGATGATTAATTGAACCGTATCCAACGCCATGTTCTGCCATGGCTTGTACAATTTGTTTTAATGCCTTTTTGTTATGCATTGCTGCTCCGTCTAGTTCAATATAAGTAATGTGTCCTCCATTACAGAGAGCATGGAACGGGCCTTCTAAACAGATTTTATTTATCGCTTGAATGTTATAATAAACTGGAATATGGAATGAATTCGTATAGTAATTATGGTTCGTTATGCCGCCAATCACGCCAAATTCTTCTCTATCTTTTTTCACAAACTTCCCTGATAATCCTTCTGCTGGAGTTGCAATTACTGAGAAATTCAGTTGATGTTCTTCTGTCGCTTTATCCATTCTATCTCTCATAAAGGAAATAATTTCATACCCAAGTTTCCATGATTCTTCATCTTCCCCATGATGCTTTCCTGTTAAAGCTACTAAACATTCCGCAAGACCGATAAAACCAATACTTAACGTCCCTTGTTTTAAAATCGAGGCTACGGAGTCTTCAGGCTGCAACGTTTCTCCACCACGCCATACACCTTGTGAATATAAAAACTGAAAATCTCTTGCTCGCTTCGTACATTGATACGCATATCTTTCTAATAGCTGCTTAATTCCTAAATCTAAATAATAGTTTAGCGCTTCAAAAAACGCTTCTTTTGAACCACTAATTAACGCTAATTTCACTAAATTAATAGACGTAAATGATAAATTCCCTCTACCAATCGCTGTTTCTTCTCCATGTATATTAGACATAACACGGGTACGACATCCCATGTAACATACTTCACTTTCTGGTCTTCCATCATAATGCACTGCATTAAACGGAGCATCTAAAAATGAAAAGTTAGGGAATAATCGCTCTGCGGTTGTCTCTAATGCTAATTCAAATAAATCGTAGTTCGGATCACTTTCTTCAAAATTCACACCTTTTTTCATCTTGAAAATTTGAATCGGAAAAATCGGTGTCTCTCCTTTACCAAGTCCAGCTTGTGTCGCTTTTAAAAGTTGTTTAATTAACATTCTTCCTTCTTTTGATGTATCTGTTCCATAATTAATAGAAATAAACGGTACTTGTCCTCCGCCCCTACTATGCATACTATTCGAATTATGAACGAAAGCCTCACACGCTTGATACGTATCATTTTCCGTTTCTTTCCATGCAAATTCTTCTATTTGTTCTTTAGTAAGCGGATATGATTGTAATCGTTTTTTATGTCTCTCAATTGTTTTTCGTACATAAGGTGCTAAATCAATATCAAAGAGTGCAAACGATTGACCACCATGCTGCATATTTTGATTCGCTTGAAAAATAATAGACGAAAGAGCCAATGCACTTTTAATGTCTTGCGGTTGTCTCATATGTCCATGTCCAGTATGAAAACCGTTAGCAAGCATTTGCGCTAACGGAATTTGTGAACAAGTCGTCGTTCCTGTTGCATAAAAATCTAAATCATGTGGATATAATATATTTTCATTTATCGCTTTTTTCACTTGATCTGACAATAAATTCTCAACAGCATAATATTTTGCACTCTCAGATGCGAACGTTCCCATTACGCCCATTGGAGAGCGGCCGTCTACATTTGCATTTTCTTGCATCAAATCTTGTTCATTGCCGTGGACTATTGTCTCAAACACTTTCATTAATTCTTCTTCTCCACGTGTATTATTTTGTAACATTTATAACCCTCCACCAATATGTTGTTATCTTTTGATTAAAATGTTACTACATATAGTCTTACTGTTTCTGTGAGAAATGTAACATTACTGTGAAATTTTTTTCACGAAATAATGAATTTTTCATTTACAAAAAAGAAATGTGCTCTTTACAAATGTATGGTACAATATACGGGAAAAACTCTTTTTACCCTTTATCAACACATTTGAATAAAGGAGACTGAACTTATGGTTACTACATATCTTTTATTTATCGTTGCCTACTTACTTGGCTCGATTCCATTTGCACTAGTTGTTGGAAAAATCGGCTACGGAATCGATATTCGTGAGCACGGGAGCGGTAATCTAGGCGGAACAAACACATTCCGCACATTAGGGAAAAAAGCAGGTTTTACCGTTACAATTGCTGACATTTTAAAAGGGACATTAGCAACAAGTCTACCAATGATTTTCGGATTAGATATTCATCCACTATGGTTCGGGTTAGCGGCTGTTCTTGGACATGTCTATCCAATCTTCGCGAAATTCCGCGGTGGTAAAGCAGTTGCAACTTCTGCTGGGGTGCTATTATGCTATTCACCAGTTGTTTTTGCAATATTGGCTGTTGTATTTTTCACCCTTTTATTTACAACAAGATACGTATCACTTTCTTCTATGGTAACAGCAGTTGTTGCTGTTATTGCATCCATTGTTAGCGGGGATAAAATCTTCATTATTGCGATGTGTTTATTAGCAGGTATGGTTATTTATAAACACCGTGCAAATATCGGACGAATTATAAATAAAACTGAACCAAAAGCAAACTTTTCAAAAAAGCAAAAATAAGATCGTAACCCACATAACGCAAAAAGAAAACGTGAAGCATATTAATAGCGTCTTTTTGCGTTATTTTTTATACTAAAGAAAAAGCAACATAATTTGGAGGAACTATACATGAATCTTTCCGTAACAAAAGAAGCAGCACAATGGTATAAAAATGAATTAAACTTACAATCAAATGAAACACTACGCTTTTTCGTACAATACGGTGGTTGCAGTACTGTGCAAAAAGGACTTTCTTTAGGTATTCGTAAAGATGACCCTGCACATCCTGCTGTTCAAATTCAAGAAGAAGGTATTAACTTCTTTATTGAAGGCGATGATGAATGGTTCTTCGATGGACATAATTTATCTGTTACACTTAACGAAGGTGACGACTTCCCACAATTTAATTATGAAAAATAAAAAAACGTGGCTTCTGCCACGCTTTTTTATTTTTTCTTAATTTCCTCATATTTCGCATACCACTCAGGATATAACTTTTTAAATGATACAGGGCGGAACCCTTCTTTTTTCGCACAAATATTCGTCGTACTTGCAGTAATACAAAGTTCACCATCACCATTATATATTTCATATCCATATACAACGCGAAGTGGGCTCACAGTATCTACCCATGTTTTTACGATTGCTTTTTCTCCGTAACGCATCGCTTTACGGTATGAAATTTGTAAATCTAACACAGGAGAAATAATTCCTTCTTTCTCCATTTCAACATATGAAAAACCTAAATCTTGTATAAGTTTCGTGCGACCTAACTCAAGCCACACTAAGTAGTTTGAATGGTAAACAACACCCATTTGATCTGTTTCCGCATAACGGATTTCAACTTCATGTTCTGCTACAAACATATGTATATTCGCCTTCTTTCACTTCTGCTACCTTGCATACATTTAATCATAATACAGTAACATCAAAAATAAAATAAAAACAGTGAATCTTTTACTGAAAGGAGCCAGCATATGATTCAAATTGTAACTGTTCGTAGTGGTGATAGCGTATATAGCTTGGCATCAAAATATGGATCAACACCTGACGAAATAGTAAAAGACAATGGATTAAATCCAGCTGAAACGCTCGTGGTTGGTCAGGCACTTATCGTTAATACGAAAGGGAATAATTATTATGTACAGCCTGGTGACAGCCTATATCGAATTTCTCAAACATATAATGTCCCCCTCGCTAGTTTAGCTAAAGTTAATAATTTATCTTTAAAATCTATTCTCCATGTCGGACAACAATTATACGTACCAAAAGGTACAAAACGAGCTGTAGAATCCATCGCTTATTTACAACCTTCCACTATACCGATTAAAGAGAGTTTAGTTAATGCTACACGTGCCATCAATCCATTTTTAACATACTTAGCTTATTTTAGTTTTGAGGCAAAAAGAGATGGCACATTAAAAGAACCTACTGAAACAGCTAAAATCGCTAATATTGCAACGCAGGGTAAAACAATCCCTATGCTCGTTATTACAAATATTGAAAATGGTAATTTCAGTGCCGATCTAACATCGGTTATTTTACGCGACGCAACGATTCAAAACAAATTTATTACAAACATTTTGCAAACAGCTGAGAAATATGGCATGCGAGACATTCATTTCGATTTCGAGAGTGTAGCACCTGAAGACCGCGAAGCGTATAATCGTTTTTTACGAAATGTAAAAACACGCTTACCTAGCGGGTACACATTGAGCACAACTCTCGTACCGAAAACAAGTTCAAATCAAAAGGGAAAATTTTTCGAAGCTCACGATTATAAAGCGCAAGGGCAAATTGTTGATTTCGTCGTCATTATGACATATGACTGGGGATGGCAGGGCGGGCCACCGATGGCAATTTCTCCTATCGGTCCGGTGAAAGAAGTACTTCAATATGCAAAATCTCAAATGCCTCCCCAAAAAATTATGATGGGGCAAAATTTATACGGGTTTGATTGGAAGCTTCCATTTAAACAAGGAAATCCACCCGCAAAAGCAATTAGCTCTGTCGCAGCTGTTGCACTAGCTCGTAAATATAATGTCCCTATTCGTTATGATTTCACAGCCCAAGCTCCTCATTTTAATTATTTTGATGAAAACGGCGTGCAACACGAAGTTTGGTTTGAAGATTCACGGTCTGTTCAAAGTAAATTCAATTTAATGAAAGAACAAGGTATAGGTGGTATTAGTTACTGGAAAATCGGTTTACCATTCCCACAAAATTGGCGTTTACTCGTTGAAAATTTTACGATTACGAAAAAGGGCTGACAAAAGTCAGCCCTTTTTTTCATATTACTGCTAAAAACTCATCTTTCATTTCCTCACAAAAAAGAAGAATGATAACATTCTCCTTTTTAACCGTTATCAACAATCGGTTGTTTACCTGTTTGATCTTGCATTTGCTTTCCTTTATTTCCACCAGCTTTTTTCGATTGTGTTCCAATATGATTTGGTGCAAAGTCTTTTGAATTTTTTTTCGGATTACCCATTACTATCGCCTCCTTAACACTAGTATCGTACTAGTGTTAAGAATTATTCAGCTTGCTTAAAAAGTTTCATTTCATAACGTTTTTCAATGCGCTCTTCAATGCGATCAATTGCATCACGATCGCTTAATAATTGTTGTTTATTTTCATTTACAAGTTCTTCAAACGATTTACGGCGACTTCTTCTCATGTTGTTCACCCTCTCTCCTTCGCTTTCTTATTACATAGTATGAGCAAACGAAAAACTCTTTAATCAGATTTGTAAGAAAATTTTATGTTTTAGTACTCCTAAAAAAACTCCGTGTACAATATATTGCACACGGAGTTTTTTATACCATAATATTTAAATACTCTTTCAACTTTTCATCTGCATTCATTTCATTTTCTTTATAATCATGAAGCGCCTGTAATACAAAATCATACTGCTCTAAAATATAACTTTCTAATCTCATAACATCCTCTAAGCTATTAAGCATAATTCTCGTATTACCAACTTCACTTTTTAACGCTGGTTCACATTTTAAGCTTGTACATATTTCTTTCACATCTTCTTCTAATATCTCTGTTAATATATATTTCTTTCGCCCTTTTACCTTTACTCTCATAACTGGATAAAAAGCTTTTATATCTAAATAACTTCCTACGTTCATACAACGTAGCCATTCTACATTACGTTTATTACATGCAAGTATTTCTTTCACCGCTTCATATACCGCAGTTTCATCAAGCATAACCTTATTTACTTTTCGTTTCCCTTCTTCTTCAATAGCTGCACACTTTTGATAAACAGCAGCACACGTAATGCAATCGTCAAATGCATTATGAGAGCTTAAACGAATTCCAAGCATTCGCTTTAACGTTTCAAGTTTATGATTAGGCGCATGCTTCATGTATTTCTTCGCTAAAAATACAGTATCAATTACTTTATTTTTAGGTTCAGGCAACCCAAGCATATTTACATTACTTTTCAAAAAGCGCATATCAAAAGAAGCATTATGGGCCACAATAACATTTGTATGTAAAAATGCTAAAAATAAAGGTAATACCTCTTCAATCGTCGGTGCATCTGAAACACGATAATTGGTAATACCGGTTAAACTCGTTATTCGGTCCGGAATTGGCCGCTCTGGATTCACGTATGAAACAAATTGATCTACGAGTTCATGATTACGATATTTCACCGCTGCAACTTGAATAATTTTATCATTATAAGGGTTAAATCCTGTTGTTTCAAAATCAATTACAACATAATCTAACGGTAAGGATACATTCCCCACTCCATACACTCCTTTATCTCTAAACGATTATATTTCTTACATCATATCATGAAGTTATTACTACTTGAAAAAGAAAAGGCAGAAATGGGAACTCTCCACCTCTACCTTTTCACCATTATTTTAATTTAGCAACCCTTTTCTCCATCTCTTTTTGCGTCATCGGCCCAATAAACTTATCTTGAATGACACCTTTTGTATCTATAAAATACGAAGTTGGAATCGTAATTACTTTATACGCTGTTGTCACATCAATGTTCTTGTCCAATAAAATAGGAAAAGTAATTCCTTTTTCTTTAGCAAAATTGCTTACCTTTTCTGCCCCCCCACCTTTTTCTGAAGGCGTATAGTTGATTGCTAAAATTTCTACGTTTTCTTTATGTTCTTTATAGAAAGCCTCCATATCCGGCATTTCTTGTTGGCAAGGTCCACACCACGTTGCCCAAAAGTTTAAAATCACTTTCTTTCCTTTTAAATCTGATAGCTTTACATTCGTTCCATCTAACTTCGTTAATTCGAAGTCTGGCGCACTCTTCCCTATTTCAATACCATTCCTTGCGATAATCTCTTTCATCGCAGCTTCACTTTTTTCTTGCTTCACTTTTACCGCCTGCTCTTTATTACCAAACTGTTCATAAGCTGCATATCCCGCTAAACAAAGTAACACTACAATAATCGTAAGCTTCCGCCACATTTTATATCACCCTAACGTATTATCTTCTTTTAACACATTCATCAAAATACTATATACCTTATTTTAGCTTATACGGACAAGCTTGGAAATATTCAGAGTCGAAATAATTAGAATATTCTTATTTAAAGTGTAATTGTTTCCTTTTTATCATATAATTAGAAAAACAGATGAAGTGTTGTTTATCTTCTTATGGGCCCATTCACCTTTTTACTTTCGTACTTATATAAACTTCAAAAAAAGGGGGATTTTTTATGAATTCATTCGAAAAAATAACATTATATATTCTTAGTTTTCTTTTATACCCAATCGGTATTATTACATGGATCATTTCACTCTTTAGTAACGATCTTGAAAAAAAGAAAGTAGGGCGTATTTGTCTTTACATCTCTCTAGTCTCATTCGTCCTTTTCTTAATCCTTGGAATTGCAACTTTCCTTATGACTGCTACTTTTAACGTAGATCTAAATCATTCAGAATCTATCCAATATCAAATAAATGATGTTGAATAAAGATAAGGGCACTGCTCTTATCTTTATTCACATCTCTTTCAAAATGAATGACTATTTATTAATTTTTCAGGACTTCCACATGCAACAATACTTCCTTCTCTCATTATGACAACACGATCCGCTAGTATCACTTTCTCTACATCATGTGTTGCCACAATTCTCGTTACATCTCTTCCTAGTCCTTCAATCATATTCCAAACAGTTTCTTGATTACTCGGATCTAACCCCGCAGTCGGTTCATCTAAAATAATAAGATTCGGATTTGAACCAATTGCTCGTAATAATGCAAGACGTTTTCTTTCGCCTCCTGAAAACTCTTCACCGCTTTTATGTAGCACAGTTTGACTCCCTTCAGGTAACCCTCTAATAATCGGCGTTGCATTTATAAGTTCACTATTTTTTTCTAACTGATTTTCTAAACCCTCTTCCCCGAAATACATATTCTCTGTTACCGTCGTTCGGAAAAAACGTGGTTCTTGCCACACTGTAGTCATTCGAGCCTTTTGACCATAATAAACAACACTACCGTTAGATGGTTTATACAAACCTGTCATTAATTTTAAAAGCGTTGTTTTTCCTGCACCACTTTCTCCTACAATGATAACGAATTCACCAGGATTAATTTGCAAATCAATATTATTAATTCTACATTTCTCTTCTTCACTCTCCTGAAATGAAACATTTGTTATTATCATCCCCATCGCTCTTTCTACATTACTATCTGCCACTCTTTTATCTAAAAAGGAAAAAACTCTATTTGCCGAAGCGACTGCAACTTGTGTCATCATTAATAAATCGCCCACATAACGGACTGGGAAAAAGAGCATTTCAATTGTAGCTAACACTGCAACAAGTGAACCAACTTCCATTTCCCCTTTCATTATTTTTTTTGCACCTACAATGAGAACAACGATATATGCTCCTGTTTCAATCACTGTTCCAACTACTCCAATGCAATGTTGCATCATCGTCTTCTTTACTTCTGTTTTATACGATTGTGCCGTTACTCCCTTAAATAAGCGAATGGCCCATTTTTCTTTTTGCAAACTACGTAAATCTTGTACTCCTTTTACAAACTGTGACACCATCTCTACGACACTTGACTGATTTTTTTGAGCAATGCTTGCAATATTTCTTACCTTTTCCCCAAACAACATCGGAACCGTTGCACTTAAAAATAAAAACGGAGTTATCCACAATATGAACTGTATATCTATATGTTGTAGTGCTATGAACGCACCTATAAATTGCGCAATGGCATGTATATATTCTATTAATATAGAACTATATAACCTAATCCAATTCGGAATATCAGATACGACCAAAGTTTCTAACTCCCCTTGCTTAATCTTCTCACTCTCTTCAAACGGTAATAAGAAATAGTGACGCAATAATTCTATACGTTTCGTTTGTAATATACGTTGACTGGCTTTTGAGCTTATATAATCAAATAAAAGATTGTTCGTCCACATTAAAAAGCGAATACCCGCAAACAAAGCTATATATAAATACGCACCTTTTAGCTCCCTTTGAATAAGATTGTCTACAATTAATCCCATGAAAATTGGGCGTGATAAATTTAAAATGGCAGCAATTATCCCACTACATACAGCTGCTATTACTAATATTTTTTCTTTCTGTAACGGTAACAAAATTCTTTTATATTCTTTCATGACGTTTCCTCCATTTTTTCACAGTAAAAAGAAAGGGATGAAACCAAATGGTTTCATCCCTTTCCATAAAATAAGGAAGCTAACAGTTGTTAGCTTCCTTCTCGTTCATTTCAATTATTTAGTTTGACACTTTTGACTCTTCAATTTTCTCACGAAGAACCATTTGCAGAATACCACCGTGACGGTAGTAATCAATTTCAACTTCACTATCGAAACGAGCTACTACTTCAAATTGTTTTTCGTTGCCATCTAAATCAGTTGCAACTACTTTTACAAGATCACGTGGTCTAACTGATTTGTCGATTTGAATTTCAAATGACTCGTTACCAACAAGACCTAACGTTTCAGCACTTTCGCCATCTTTAAATTGAAGTGGTAATACACCCATTAACACTAAGTTACTGCGGTGAATACGTTCGAAGCTTTCTGCGATTACTGCTTTAATACCTAATAAGTTAGTACCTTTCGCAGCCCAGTCACGAGAACTTCCCATACCATAATCTTTACCAGCAACAACTAGAAGACCTGTGCCATCTTCTTTATATTTCATAGCAGCATCATAGATTGATGTTACTTCACCAGTCGGCCAGTATGTTGTATACCCGCCTTCTGTTCCTGGTGCAATTTGGTTTTTAATACGGATGTTCGCGAATGTACCACGCATCATAACTTCATGGTTACCACGACGAGAACCGTAAGAGTTAAAGTCAACTGGTTGTACGCCGTTTTCTAATAAGTAGCGTCCAGCTGGTGTGTGCTTACCGATTGAACCTGCTGGTGAAATGTGGTCTGTCGTTACAGAGTCACCAAATTTACCAACTACGCGTAAGCCTGATAACGTTTCAACTTCACCTGGTTCTTTAGATAAACCTTCAAAGAATGGTGGGTTTTGAATGTATGTTGAATCATTATCCCAAGTATATAAAGCTTCGTTTGAAGTTTGGATTTCATTCCAACGCTCATTGCTATTAAATACTTGTGCATATTCTTTCTTGAACAGCTCAGATGTAACAACGCTTTGAACTACATCTTCAATTTCTTTAGCTGATGGCCAAATATCGTTGAAGTAAACAGCATTACCATTTGCATCTTTACCGATTTCATCATTTTTCAGGTCAATATCAACAGTACCTGCAAGTGCATATGCCACAACAAGTGGTGGTGATGCTAAGTAGTTCGCTTTTACAAGTGGATGAATACGACCTTCAAAGTTACGGTTACCAGATAAAACAGATGTTACTAATAAGTCGTTTGCTGCGATTGCTTCTTCTAATTCTGGCGCTAATGGACCAGAGTTACCGATACAAGTCGTACAGCCGTAACCAACTGTTTGGAAACCTAATTGGTCTAAATATGTTGTTAAACCTGATTTATCTAAGTACTCAGTAACAACTTTAGATCCTGGTGCTAATGATGTTTTTACGTACTCAGGTACTACAAGGCCTTTTTCAATTGCTTTCTTCGCAACTAGACCTGCTCCAATTAATACGTATGGGTTTGATGTATTTGTACAGCTTGTAATTGCTGCGATTGCAATTGCACCTGTTTTCATCGTTACTTCTTTATCTTCTAATGTAACCTTCACTTCTTTATCGAACTCTTGCTCATTAAATCCAAGTCCTTGTGTTCCAACTGGTGCTACAACAGCTTTATGGAACGCATCTTTCATATCTGAAAGTGGAATTAAATCTTGTGGGCGTTTCGGTCCAGAAAGGTTAGATTCAATTGTATTTAAATCAATTTCAACAAGATCAGTGTAAATTGGATCTTGGCTGTCTGCTGTATAGAATAAGCCGTTCGCTTTACAGTATTCTTCAACAACGCGAATTTGTTCTTCATCTCTACCTGTTAAACGTAAGTATTCTAATGAAATATCATCGATTGGGAAGAATCCGCAAGTTGCGCCATATTCTGGTGCCATGTTTGAAATTGTTGCACGGTCAGCTAAAGGCATGCTCTTTAGTCCATTACCGAAGAACTCAACAAATTTACCAACTACACCTTTTTGACGTAATACTTGTGTTACTTTTAATGCAACGTCAGTTGCTGTAGTACCACTTGGAAGTGTACCAGTTAATTTTACACCGATTACTTCAGGTACTGGGAAGTATGAAGGCTGTCCAAGCATTCCTGCTTCTGCTTCAATACCACCAACGCCCCAACCAAGAACGCCGATACCGTTAATCATTGTTGTATGTGAGTCTGTTCCAACTAATGAATCTGGGTATGCAACTAAGTCACCTTCAGCATTTTTCACCGCGTGAACAACTGGTGCTAAATATTCAAGGTTTACTTGGTGTACAATACCTGTAGCTGGTGGAACTGCGCGGTAGTTATCAAATGATTTCTGTGCCCAGCTTAAAAATTTATAACGTTCTTCATTACGTTTAAACTCTAAGTCCATGTTGAATGCAAGCGCGTCTGCCGTACCCGCTCTATCAACCTGTACAGAGTGATCGATTACAAGGTCTACAGTAATTTCCGGATTAATTTTATCAGGATCCCCACCCATGTCTGCCATTGCTTTACGAAGCGAAGCCAAATCAACAACAGCTGGAACACCAGTGAAATCTTGTAAAATTACACGAGATGGTTTAAATGGAACATCGATATCTTGCACATCTTTCGTTCCCCATTTCGCTAAATTTGTAACATGCTCTTCTGTGATTACACGTCCGTCTACTTGACGAAGTACTGATTCAAGTAAAACTTTCACGGAATATGGTAATTGAGATACGTTGCCAACCCCTGCGTTTTCAAGCGCTTTCAAATCATAATAATGATACGTTTTTCCATCTACTTCAAAAGTTGCGCGTGATTGAAATGGATTATGTTTGACCATTATGTTTCCCCCCTGTTAAACGTGACTAAGTTGTCTGAATATAAAATGTAGACAAACTTTTCAATACCTTACGATAATATCTTATTACAACTTTCTAAATAAGTAAATAATAAGAAACTTATAGATTATCATAAGTTTTCTTTATGTTTCTAAATTTGAATAGTGTTCATGTTCCTTATGAATACTATTACCATAAAGTAAAGTGCTCTATTAGCGCTTTCTTTACAGTTCGTACATACTATGAACTGCTCATCATGCAACTTACAAAAAAAGTTATAGAGGTGAAATAAAATGGGTAAAAGAAAAGCAAATCATACTATTTCAGGAATGAATGCGGCATCTGCACAAGGACAAGGTGCTGGTTATAACGAAGAGTTTGCAAATGAAAACTTAACTGCTGCAGAACGACAAAATAATAAGAAACGCAAAAAGAACCAGTAACGAAAAATCCCAAAAGGAGCATTCACCTTTTGGGATTTTTTCTAATGTTTATAACGTAACAATTCCGAAACCGTTACAAATCGATAGCCCTGCTTTTTCAGTTCAGGTAAAATTTTTGCTAGCGCTGCTACTGTTTGACTACGATTATTTCCCCCATCATGTAACAATACAATATCACCACTTTTTGCATTTTTCACTACATGATTTACAATGGATTCAACCCCTGGATTTGCCCAATCACGTGGATCTTGATGCCACGACCATAGAACAGTTTGATAACCAGCTTCTTTCGCTGTTTTAAATACAGCATCGTTAATATATCCACCCGGTGGACGGAATAGCAAAGGTTCTTTCACCCATTTTTCGAAAAATTTCTTTCCATCTAAAATATCATTTTCTAATTTTTCATCTGATGAATTACTCGCATACAAATGATTCATCGTATGATTTCCAATTTCATGTCCCTCTTTTAACACTTGTTTCACTAAATATGGATTACGCTGAACCCGAAATCCAATCATAAAAAATGTCGCTTCTGCTTTATATTGACGTAATAAATTTAAAATTTGTGGTGTATAAGTTGGATCCGGTCCATCATCAAATGTAATAGCAATAATCTTTTCATTATTAGGTACTTCCCATGTTACATAGCCAGTTGGTTCTAGCTCTTTTCTGAGCAACATTTTCGCTTCCACTTTTTCAACTTGAAATATATGTACTGCGCATAATAAAGAAAAAACGAGTAGAAAAATTTTCTGTTTTAGCATAATATTCGTTAAAGTAATGAGGTTGTCGAATACACAACAACCTCATTTACTTTTCTAATTGATCTACATGCTGCATAATATTTTGAAGGTTATTTTCGTATTGCTCAAGTTGTGGGCGTTGTGTTTCTGAAGCTACTTCTAGTGCATTTTGAATTTGTTCATACGCTTCCTGAACCTCTTGGCGTAATTCTTTTAAATCATGACCGTAGTTTGGATCATTTTTTACAATGTTGTTAAATGCATTTTCTGCTTGTGTAACACCTTGCTGAGCTGCTTGAAACGCTTGTTGTTTATCTTTATGATATGGCATTATATAATCCCCTTTCCATAATAGTTAGTCCCATTTATCTTTACCTTTTTTTCTAAAAACATTCTCGTATAAATTTGCAAACTTCTCTCATTCTAAAGAGGAAGAGGAGGTGTCACATACAATGGGAAAAAACAATCGTGAAGCGAAAGAAAAAAAAGGACAACCTGAACCATTAAGCGGATCTCATAAAGTAAAAAACCGTAACCATTCACGCCAAAAACATCATGCGCATCATGATATGTAAAACAAAAAGTGCACACTAGCTATCTTTTCCACATACAATGTTTATATTTTTCCATTTATTCTTCACCCCTACTTCATTCATGCATAACATAGTATGAATTGAGATTTCACGGAGGGTGTCTTACATGGGCAAGAAAAAGAAGGATTGTCTTTTTCATGTTGATGGTTTCGAAGAATGGATGGATCAATTTTGTTCTGACTCTTGTAGTAACTTTAGTTTCCCAAATCAAATTCATATTGACCTTTGCGAAACGGAACAAGAATACATTTTGGAAACAGATGTACCAAATGTAACTGAACAAAATGTAGTCATTAAAAAGATGAAGACAGGCCTAACCATTTGCATACTTCATAATAATATTTCTTTACAGCGGATCATTCCTTTACCCGATAATATTATTTATAAGAAGATGCTAGCCTGCTTAGAAAATGGATATTTAGCCATTCATATTTCCAAAAATGAAGTTGCTGATAAGCATGAAAAGAAAGTTCTTTTTTCAAATTAAGAGTTAATATAATACACACTAAGCCCCAGTTGGTTACTGGGGCTTATGTTATTTCGCATGCATTTCTATATTAGAATTTCTATCATATCTTTTTTTCGATAAACCTTTTGTAACTAAAAGCACAGGAAATGCCACAGTTGAAAATATAGCTAGTGCTGAAAATACTGCAAACCCATTTTGGTACCCGTAGTAATCGAGAAGTACTCCTCCAAACCACGGACCTATTACTGCTCCAATTCCCGAAAAGCCCATCGCACCGAAGTATGTTCCTTTTAGATGCGCAACAGCAATACCATCAATAAATACATCCGTCATTGAAAACATTAGTACTTCTCCAATTGTAAAAATAATTGTACAAACGACAGCACCTAGCATAGATTCTACTATTCCAAAGCCAAATAATCCTCCGCTCACAAATAAAGTCCCCACCATAATTGATGTTAACGGTGTATACTTTTTGCACATTTGAATAACAGGGTATTGGATAATCACTACAACAATTGCATTTAAAGCGAGCATATATGAGAATAGCTTCACTCCATCCTCAAATATATATGCATTTGCAAAATATTGAGATACTGTCGTCGTTAAATGTGAAAAACCGCAATTACTCAAAATAATACCGACTAAAGCAACTAAAAATACTATATCTTTTCGCAATATACGCATTGCATTTAGCATTGTAACAGGTTTTTCTGTACTCACTTTCTTTTTTTCCATTGGATACTTCTTAAATTGGAACGCTAATATAGCTGTATATAGAATATATACCCCAGCTGCTACTAAAAAAGGAATTGTTGATTTTGCACTTCCAATCTGTAATCCAACAATTGGTCCAATTGCAACTCCAACATTTATTGCACCGTATCGTAAGTTATAGACGAGTAACCGATACTCAGGCTTTGTTAAATCTGATAATAATGCTCTTGATGTTGGCTCAAAAAACGACCTACATAATCCATTTAAAGCATTTAATAAAAAGAAACTTAAAACATGATCCGCAAGTGAAAAACCTATAAACACAAAAATCCAAACAATCATGGACCAGAGCATAATCGTTTTCCGGCCAAATCGATCTGATAAATTCCCTCCGATAAAACTAGCAAAAACACCAACAAGTGCACTCGTTCCGATAATAGCACCCGTCATTCCAGCTGATACACCTTTAACAGTCGTTAAATAAATCGCTAAAAAAGGGATACTCATTGAAGTTGCAAACCTAGCAAACAATGTCCCTAAAATAATACTCATTCCAAGCGGATGAATATGCTGTAACTTCCCCTTCATCGTTAAACCTACTCTCTCTATTTTCACAAAAAAAGAAAGCAAAGGATCTGCTTTCTTTTCCTTTTTCTATACTTGAGCTGTTGATACCCGAGTTGTTCTCGTTATGTCCATATCAATTCCATATGTGAACTGTAATTCTTTACACACATCTTTAATTAAGATTGCGACATTATACTTTTCATTAAATTGTAAAACTATGTTTTCTACTTCTTCATATGTATACTTATATTCCCCTGTAATGACACTTTTTAGATCAAAGCATTCGTTAATACAAAGTTGTACAAGTAGCTGGTCATATTTCTCTATTACATCTTCTTTCTTCCAAAGTAACTCTTTTACATATAACCGATCAAACTTCACACTTTCTCGATTACAATCCGTTAAAATCCGGGTCATTTCATTTAATTCTCGATATAATTCAGAAATATTTCTGCTTAAACTAAGCAGTTTATCTACGCCGTTTTCATATAACATATTCATTCCACCCCCGCATTTTCTTTTTCTTATTATAGCAAGAAAATTCTAAAAATAGTTTCTTTCTTCTGAAATATTAGGAAACTAATTTCAATTGCTTTACAATGAAACTAGTTAATGCGAGAGGAGAAAGAAAATTGGAGCACAAATTATATTACACTGACGCTTATAAGCAAGACTTTACTACTAAAATTATAAAGCAAGATTATGATAAAGACGGTAACTTATACGTTGTTTTGAATGAAACAGCATTTTATCCGACAGGTGGCGGACAACCATATGATACTGGTACATTAAATGATATCAATGTAATTAATGTAGAAGAGATAAACGGAGAAATTCGTCATTACATTGCAGAACAATTACATACAGAAGACGTAGAAGGTAAAATCAATTGGGAGCGCCGTTTTGATCATATGCAGCAACATGCGGCTCAGCACATTTTATCTGCTGCCTTTTGGGACCATTTTAACATGCCTACAATTGGATTCCATCTTGGTAAAGAAACAGTAACAATTGATTTAGAAACAGAAAATCTTCATGCAGAAACGGTTGAAAAAGCAATACAAATTGCAAACAAAATTGTTTTTGAAAACCATCCAATCCGCATCCAGTGGATGAACTTAGAAGAAGCGAAAACGTTGCCCCTTCGTAAAGAACCGACTATGACAGAAAATATACGCGTTGTTATGATCGAAAACTTTGATTATAACGGCTGTGGCGGAACACACCCGAAACGTACTGGTGAAGTAGGTCCTATTCAAGTTCTTAGCTGGGAACGCAATAAAGGTGGCATACGACTAACGTTTATCGCTGGCTGGCGCACACTTAAATTAATAGGGCAGCAACAACAAATTATGAAGAATGTTTCCAAACAATTAAACAGTAGCGAAACTGATATTCCAACAAAAGTGGCGCAACTGCTTACTTCTCAAAAAGAAAACGAAAAAGCAATACAAACAATGAATGAAAAATTATTATTTGCAGAGGCAAATGAACTACTTCAACACCCTACGGAAATACATGCCGGCATACTTATTTCTAAAGTATTTACAAATCGTTCTATGCAAGAAATCGCAAAGCTTTCCGCTATTATTACAGAACAACAAGAGCATGCAATTACGTATTTCGTCATCGAAAATGATGACAAACTACAATGTATTCTCGCTTGCGGAAAATCAGTATCACTCGATATGAATGCTCTTTTAAAAGACGCTCTTCCTACAATCGAAGGAAAAGGTGGCGGAAATAAGAAGAGTGCTCGCGGTGGCGGGAAAGCAATTATGAGCGGAGATGAATTTTTAAATCAGCTTGTTTCTTCTTTACAGTCAGCAGTTTAAAACATGTTATGAAGGATAGCGAACGGCTATCCTTCCCCTATATTTACAGACCTATATTTTGTTTCAAACCTTGATAACCCCCTGCATTTACAAAACCTTCACTTATAAGATTGATAAAAGTTTCCGAAAAACCATAATGACTTAAATCTTTAATCGGCACCATTTGCACATCATGAATTGGATTATGATCAAACTCGTTAGAAGGTAGCATAATTTCACCTTCAATCCTTTTAAGCAAAAACGTTATATGTAATAAAGACGGGCGAGCATCTGGTTTATCACAAACATAGAGTAGCTTCTGAATGTTAACTTCTAACCCTGTCTCTTCTCTCATTTCTCGAATCATTGCTTCCTCTAACGTTTCGCCATTCTCTGCTCTTCCTCCAGGTAAAGACCAATTTCGATTAGCCACTTTTTGCTTTACTAGCAATACCTTTTCATCTTCAATTAAAATTCCTGTAACACGAACTTGCATTACATTTTCCATATGCAATCTCCTCTTCCCATTATATTTACAAATTAACCCTTCCATAAAAAGAACATATGTTTTATAATTGAAGAAAATTATGGAAGAAAGTAGTTGTTACATTCATGCGTCCACCTTTAACAAAGTCTATATCAATTGAAGATTTCCAAAACTATTATTGGCTAAAAGCAGAACTCCAAACATTTTGTCGTGAGAATGGGTTGCCAGCTAGTGGCTCTAAGATCGAAATAACCGATTGTATCTCACATTATTTAACTACTGGTAAAATATTAAAAAACAGCTCTGTTCAAAAGGTGAGTAAAGCTTCCCTATCCTATAAAGACCTTTCTCTTCAAACGATTATTACTAACAATCACCGCTGTAGCGAAGATGTTCGTGCTTTTTTCAAAGAAAAAATCGGAACAAACTTCAGCTTTACAGTAGCTCTTCAAAAATTTTTCAAAGAGAATGTTGGAAAAACATATGAAGACGCGATAGCTTTTTGGCATGAAGAAAACGAACGAAAAAAATACCCTACATACAAAACAACTATCGGTGCACAATTTGAATACAATCGCTTTACTCGTGACTTTTTCGAAGATCCAAATAATAAAGGGAAAGCAAAAGCTGATGCGATTGCTGCTTGGAACGAAATGAAAGCGAAGCCTGGTAGTAATGTTTATGTTCCTCAAAAAGTAGAAAACTAGTTACCTCGCTAGTCTTCTATTTTCTCAAATAATAGCGCCATCCCTATCCCGCCTCCAATTCCTAATGTAGCAATTCCATATTTCATAGACTCTCTTTGAGCCTGATAAAACAAACGTGTTACAAGCATAGCACCAGATGCACCGTACGGATGACCGAGCGCAATTGCTCCACCATTTATATTTACTTTTTCGTACGGAATTTGTAACTCTTTTGCGCAAGCAACAACTTTTGAGGCGAATGCTTCATTTATTTCAAAATAATCGATGTCCTCTACTTTTACATTCATTTCGTTTAATAATTTGTTCACCGCAAATATCGGACCAGTCCCTGGAAGCTTGGGATCCACTCCCACTACAGCACTACGAACGAAACGAAGGACAGGTTTATAACCTAACTTTCGGGCTTGTCCCTCTTCCATTACAAGAACAGCACATGCCCCATCATTTACACCACATGAATTACCTGCCGTCACTGTTCCATTTTGTAAAAATGCGGGCTTTGTTCTTTTAATGATTCGTTCATAATTCATTTCTGGCTTTATAGATTCATCTAATAATCCATTAAAAGAAAATATTTCATCATGTATATATCCTTTTTCTAACGCTTGCAGTGTCCGCTTATAACTAAGACAAGCATACTCGTCTTGCATTTCTCTCGTTATATTATAACGCTCCGCAACATATTCAGCCGCTACTCCCATGTCAGGATCACCAATTGTTTCAGGTGAAAATCGTGCTCTTTTTTGAAAAGGTGACGTACTTGTACTCTCTACTCCCCCGGCGATATAACACTTACCTGCCCCGCCTTGAATGAGATGACACGCAGTTCGAATTGCTTCTAAACCAGCACCACATTGCCGATCAATCGTTACACCAGGAATATGATAGCCAAGTCCCGCCTCTAAAGCAGATAGTCTCGCAACATTCCCTCCTGGCCCAACAACATTACCTAATATGACATCATCTATTTCCCTCTCAATCCCTTTACTTAAAAACGTAAGAAGCGGCGTTGTTAATTGCTGAACTTCATACTCTTTTAACATCCCATTCTTCTTACCAATAGGTGTTCTTTTCGCCTCTACAATGACTGCTCTATTCATATATTTTCTCCCTGTTTTCAATCATACTTTTTGCTTCCATACGAGCGATTTTCCCACTATTTGTATAAGGTATTCCATCTACAAAATGCCATTCTTTCGGTATTTTAAAAGAGGATAATCTCTGTAAGCAAAAACTCTTTAATTGTTGTTTCGTAGCACTTCCTTTTACGATCGCGACGGGCTTTTCACCCCAGTAACTATCTTTCACACCAATTACAACTATTTCATCAACAGCTGGGTGTTCATGTAATACACTTTCTATTTCTTCTGGATAAATATTGATTCCTCCAAATAAAATCATATTCTTCTCTCTACCAACAATATATATAAAGCCTTCTTCATCTTCATAGCCTACATCTCGCACTGTCATCCAACCTTCTGCATTCAACTCCCGTGTTAAAACCCCATCTATTATGTATCCCATAAAAAACTGATCACTTTTCACATAAACAGTTCCTATTTCACCTTTTTGTACTTCTTCGCCTGCTTCATTACATATTCGAACTTGCACATTATGACAAGGTTTTCCTACTGAATTTGGCCTTCTTTCGCTTTCTGCATCGACTAGTGCTGTTACAAAACTTAACTCTGATGCACCATAAAATTCATATCTTTTCGCATAAGGAAATATATTCTTTATTTTTTCTTTCGCTTCAGCTTCCCATTTCGCTCCTGACGAAATAATTTTCACTTTATTTTCTATTAATCTACTTTCTTTATATAAAGATTCAAGCATTGTCGGAACTGTATACATAACTGATATATTTTCAGTTTCTAACTTATCTAATACTTGATTTGGAAAGAACTTTCTCATAATGTGCACTGTTTGTCCTACATATAATGCACTTATTGCCCCGTATAAGAAAAGAGAATGAACGAGCGTCCCAGCTATTAAAATTGAATCCTCCCTTTTCATATGAAAGTCATGTACATTACAATCAAAACTATGAACCCACGATTGCTGTGCACGTAAAAATGCTTTTGCTGTTCCTGTTGATCCTGATGTAAATCCCATATAAAAAGGAGCATGTTGTACACTTTCTACAGTGGAATATGTAGGAAGATATTTCTCTATCATTCTTTTCCACTCATCAATTTCAATTACTCTTCCTTCTTCATCCAATAGATCATTCACCTTATATCGTTCTGTCACAATCATATCCGGATTACTAATTTCAATTCTTTCTCTGAGCTCATCTTGTTTCCACTTTATATCTAACGGAACACAAACCCACCCGGCCATAGCGGCACCAGAAAATAGTTGTAAAAACTCTATACGATTTTCTAATAGGATTGCTATCGTTTTATTCTTCGATTTTTTTTCATTTAACCAGCTTGCTACTTTACAAACTGATTCAAACCACTCTTTATATGTTAAAACTCTATCATTTTCCTTTATCGCTATTTTATTTAGTTGTAAAGAGGCATGCTTTTTATATTCTTTTGTAATCCCCATATGAGACGTCCTTTCTTTACAAAAATAATAAAAAGAAACACGCAATGTACGTGTTTCTTCCCTTTATCATCCCGCATTTGTATATTTTCTATTCTTTAAAGCGGGTGTAATAATATGTTTCAATGAACGATGTAATTTTGTTACGAGAACTGCCGCAATAATTGCTTTTATACAATCCCCTGGTAAAAACACAGCACTCACTTTCATTGTCTCCCATACAGAAACATCCATTAAAAACGCTTGTACAGTAATACCAAATACATAAACTACGAAAATACCACCAATTATATTAATACATAATACTTTTATAATAGAAACTTCACGTAAACGCTCAATTAAATAACCAATAACAAACGCTCCAATGATGTAACCAAGTAAATATCCTGCACTTGGTCCAACAAATACACCAAGGCCACCGCGTCCACCAGCAAGTAATGGTGCTCCAACTCCTACAATAAGTAAGAAAATAAGCTGACTTAACGCACCTAGACGTGATCCTAACAACCCACCCGCAAGCATAACACCGAGTGATTGCAATGTAATCGGAACTGGTGTAATAGAAAGAGCAATCGGAGGTATTAACCCTAACACTCCCATAATAGAACTAAATAAAGCGACGAAAACTAAGTTTTTTGTATTCATATTTGCTTCTCCTATTTGTAAACTTACGATTGTTTTTAGATAACATATTACAAAAGTTATATTATCTTTCCGCCCTTCTTTTGTCAACTATTAATTAATTTAAGTTTACAAATAAGAATTCACTTATTTCTCTCTATGCAAATGCTCCAGTTCTTTCCGAAGCGCCTGTTTTAAAAACTTCCCAACAGATGTTTTCGGTATTTCTTCCATAAATACAATATCGTCTGGCAACCACCACTTCGCAAACTGTGGTTTTAAAAACTCATATATTTCTTCTTTTGTAACCGTACTATTTTTCTTTTGAACAACGCAGGCAATTGGTCGCTCTTGCCACTGAGGGTGAGGAACTGCAACGACAGCCGCTTCAAATATAGCATCATGTGCCATTAAAGCATTTTCAAGATCGACCGAAGAAATCCATTCTCCCCCGCTTTTAATAACATCCTTCGTACGGTCAACAATTTTCACGCAACCTTCCTCATCCACTGTGACAACATCACCAGTATATAACCATCCATCGCGAAAACCTTCGACAGTACGATCATCGTTATAATAGCTTTCAGCGATCCAAGGTGCTCGTAAACATAGTTCTCCCATCTCCGTACCGTCCCACTTCACTTCACCATTTGTACCGACTACTTTCATCTCTACACCAGGGACAAGATACCCTTGCTTTGATCTAATTTCTAATTGCTCTTCATACGATAATTCTGTTTCATAACTTTTTAAACGTGCAAGTGTTACGAGTGGGCTTGTTTCGGTCATACCATATGCATGGATGAAAGGAACATTGTGTTTCTGTTCAAATGCTTTAATAACACTTTTCGGTGCGGCTGCACCACCACATAGTATTCTCGTCATACTAGATAAATCATAACTATTATTTTCTAACTCTTGTAATACACCGAGCCAAATTGTCGGCACACCCGCAGCTAACGTCACTTTTTCAGATTGGATCATTTCTAATAAAATTTTCGGCGTAAACATCGGTCCTGGAAGAACTTGTTTTGATCCAAACCAAGTCGCCGCAAAAGGAAGTCCCCAAGCATTCACATGGAACATCGGTACAATTGCCATCGCCGCGTCACTTTCCGATAAAGCAGCTGTATCCGCTAAACCGAGTGCCATGCAATGCAGTACAGTACTACGATGCGTATATACAACACCTTTCGGATTTCCTGTAGTCGCTGACGTATAACACATACCAGCAGGTGTATTTTCATCAATATCTTTTACAAATTGGAAAGTTGGATCGCCTTCTTCTAATAGCTTTTCATAATGATATACAGGTTCTAGCGTAGTATTTGGAAGTTCATCTTTATCAGTCATAATAATGTAGGCTTGTACAGTTGATAATTGTGATTGAATATTTTCAACGAGTGGTACGAGATCTTCATCAATAAGTAAAATTCGATCTTCTGCATGCTGAATAATGTATGAAATATGTTGAGGAGATAAACGAATATTAATTGTGTGTAAAACGGAAGCAATACCAGGAATAGCAAAATACGCTTCCACATGCCGATGATGGTTCCACGCTAACGTTCCTACACGTTCACCTTCTTTAATTCCAAGCTTTTTCAACGCACTGGAAAGTCTTCTCGTCCTTTCCCCTAACTGCTTATACGTTAACGTTGTAACTGTATCATGCGTCCGTGAAACAATTTCTTTCTTCGAAAACAGTTTCTCTGCTCTTTCCATCATAGAACTAATTGTTAGCGGTACATTCATCATCATATTGGTTATATCCCCCTTTAAAACGTTTTCATTTTTTGTTCATTATAACAGACTTCTACAAATGATTACGACATTTTTCTGTATTTTCTGAATTATTTCTTTGGAAATAATTCAGAAAATACAAAGAAAAAATATACTAAAATTCCTTCTTACGATATATAAATACCGAAATAATAAAAGAACAGATATATATGATAACGCCAAATATTGTATATAGAATGGAAACGTATAAAGATGAATTTAAATTTGATATTGGAAATTGTTCTATTAGGTAGCCAATTACACTTTGTAATCCATAATAAGTAACAAGCCCCCCGCATGCGCCTCCAATTGTAATAGCATCAGATTTTTCTGCTCCAAAAACATAGAGAAGTGGATAGGCTATTGCTCCGGCATTAAGAATGATGAACGTCCCTAAAGAAACACTCTTAAACATACCATCATCAATTGGTGTATCCGAAACTAAACCATGTACATAAAATATGCCATATGATAATACAGTACCAATAATTACAACTAGAAAATAGAAAAAGTAGTGACTTTGCACAATATTACTTCTAGTAATCGGTAAAGTAAGTACATATTTTTCATAACCTGACTTACTCTCATATTTAATAACTTCAAGTGCAGGAATTGCAGCAAAAAAGATAATAAACGTAGCAATTAAACGGTACATTGAAGCATCACCAAAATAAAAAACGCATCCGGCTCCCAATATCGCTATTCCCACGAACATAAAGAAAGTTCGATACACTAGGTAATAGTTTGTCAATAATAAACCTCTCATTTATTTTTCACTCCTCGTTAATAAGACACTCATTTCTTCTATCGAGATGGTTCTATGAGCAATACCACTTGGTAATTTATGTACATCTGATACGAGTACATTGAAATATGAACCATGTCTCCTTCTAGCAACAACTATATCTTTGTTAATTAAAGTGAGTTGTTCCTCATCAACATCTATAATGGCGTAACTGTCTAAAACCTTATCTTTTTCTTCGTTTAATAAAATTTCTCCATCTTTTATAATGATAAGATGGCTAGCTATTTTTTCTACATCACTCATAATATGAGAAGAAAGTAATATACCACCATTACTTTTACCCACAAAACTTTTTAATTCCTCTAACACTTCCTCCCTAGATGAGGGATCCAGACCTCCTGTCGCTTCATCTAGGATTAATAATTTTGCATTATGTGACAACGCAACAGCTATAGTTAGTTTCATTGACATTCCACGCGAGAATTTACCTACTTTCTCATTAGTGGGTAAAGAAAAAGTATTAACTAATCGATAAAAATTATCTCGATCCCAAGATTCAAACATCTTTTCAAAAACTTTGTTTAGTTGCTTTATTGTAAGATGAGCCGGTAGATTCATAGCATCAAATACGACTCCTATCTTTTCCTTAAGCTTGGCATCTTTATTTATATTTTCTTTACCAAATATTTTTACTGTACCACTATCTTTAGAAATTAATTCTAGTACTGTTTTAAAGGTTGTTGATTTCCCTGCTCCATTGTCACCAATGAATCCAACAATTGACCCAGACGGCACATTGAAGGAAACATCCCTTAAAACAACTTTGTTTCCAAATGATTTACTTAAATTTTCAATTTCTAGAAGATTTGACATCATTACACTCCTATCTTAACTTTTCATAAAATATGTTTTCTCCTATTAAAAATTATCTACTTTTTCTCTCACTTTCTTTTTCAGTTTAAAAATAAAACGATTACTATATTCTTTATTTTCTACTAAAATTCGATACACCTCTAATACTCCTAACACACGAACAAAAAGATAAACTCCGATAGCAATAAGTACAACACAGTAAGGGTAATACTGCACTAATTCTCCTGAAGTGATATGCTTTTTCTCAAACAAAAACGGTATCGCGCCTGCGGCTATAAAACAAAATCCAACGATCATCACTGCTGCATACTTTTTCTTAATAATCGCATATCTCTTTGTCAATTCTTTTAAAAATGTTTGATCAAATAGTAGTTCTTCTTTTTTCAATACATTGTATCGACTCTCTTCTATCGTTGCAGGTACCATCATTGCTCCAATTCCAAAGACAGCAACAATAATGACAAGGAACGTAGACATTGTTGCATTTTCCTTAAATAGTAAATACGGTATTGTCGATAAAATGAGCAAGCTAAATCCTAACGCAATATATTTAGAAATTTTTTGTCCATACACTACATACCCTTCTGCCATTTCCTGACTTACGTAATATCCATCTACATTTTCATTACTTTGCTCAGCAGTTTCTTTTAATAAATAGTCGAGTGATACTTCAAATACATTTCCAATTATTATTAACTTTTCAGTTTCAGGAAAACCTTGACCGTTTTCCCATTTACTAACCGCTTGTCTCGTTGTGTTTAATTTCTCGGCTAACGCTTCTTGAGAAAGACCCTTTTCCTTTCTTAATTTAAAAAGCTTTTCACCAAATCCCATATGTGTGTCCCCCTTTGTTTTCTTAACTAAATTGTATGTAAACATTGTCACTATCTCTATCTTCCTGCGGTTGCACTTTGTCAACTTACGGTTGCGATTGTGTTATATAGCGGTTTTGTATACGATTTAGCTATTTTCCTTCTAAAAATATGGTGTTAATAAACCTCGACCTCTCAATAACCAATTATAACAATTAAAGGTAATTATTGTTATAAAAATAAAAACTCCCTTATTCATTTAAAGGAGTTTTTAATATGAAATATTTCATTTATCCATATATCTTTCTCGAGATATACAATATCTTTTCGTGTCACGATACTTACCTTTAATGAACATATCCTTTTGAATCGTGCACTCGTACTCCATATTCAAACGTTTCATTAATTTTTCAGATGCTTCATTTTCTGAATCACATCCCGCTTCAATACTATTAAGATGCAACTCATGAAAACCATAGTAGAAAAAAGCTAATGCAGCCTCCGTGGCTAATCCTCTTCCCCAATATTTTCGAGATAAGGCGTATGCAATTTCTGCTGTATGTGTGACCAAATCATATTTTATAAATCCACACGTGCCTATAAGTTTTTTCTCCTCTTTTAATACAATTCCAAGAGGTGCTACTTGCCCTTCATTATATTGCCCCACAATTTCTTCTACATAGTTATATGTGTCACATAACGATCGATGAGCATCCCATACAGTAAAAGTTGTCATCTCTTTATCTGTAGCATACTCATATATATGTAAACTATCACTCATATTCATTTTCCTTAACATAAGTCGTTTCGTATACAACGTTGGATATGACCATTTCTCAATGATCATAACGGCTTCTGCTTAAACTTTTCATAATGTCGTACTTTTAATAGAAGGATATTCCCACAATCTGTACAAATATAAGCATCCACCGGTGAAGATGTGAACATCGTTTCCTTTTTCCGTATTTGTGCATATCCGACAAACTCACCTTCTCCTATGTTTTGAGAACCACAATTATAGCATGTCTGCACGGTTTTTTGTTTCATGAGAGCACCACCTTTAATCTGTTTCCACTCCCTTCGACAGCTCACTTCCATTTCCCTTCCAAAAAACCTCTTATTCTCTCACATTTCAACAGGAATCTCAAAACAAAAATCGTATATGTACTATGAAATATATTTATTAACGGAGGAATTTTATGACTACTGTTATGACACTCGATATAGCAACAGAAATTGAAAATGCAGAAATTGATATGCTCTCTTCTAGATTAGAGAGACTACAAACAATAAGCGGAAACCCAATGCAAGTGCAAATGAAAAAATTCGGTAGCACCACTGCCTTTTCATCAAAAATAATTGCTGGTCCAGCTTTTAATACGGTAAAAGGTATTACAAATGCAGATGCGATTGATGCAATCATTTCTTATTATGAATCACTACAAATCCCTTGTCGTTTTGAAATTACCCCAGCACAAAGTACAACTGAATTATTTCAATACTTATCTCAAAAAGGGTTTTATCAATCTAGCTTCCATACTGCTTTGTATAGTATACCGAGAGAGGGTTCATCACTTCTTCCTTCTAATATTACAATACGAAAACTAAAAGAAAATGAGTTTGATATTTTTGCAGACATTTATGTACGTGGATTTAATATGCCATCCTTTACAAAAGATAGCGTGCGCCAAAATAATGAAATTCTTTACAATGAACCAGGATGGCATTTTTTCATAGCTGAAATTCAAAATATCCCTGCTGGTATTGGTGTCCTGTATATAAATAAGGGTGTCGCATCATTAGCTGCTTCTGCTACTTTGCCAGAATTTCAGCGTAAAGGCTGTCATACTGCATTAATTCAAAAACGAATTAAGACAGCTATTGAATCCAATTGTACTTTAATAGTTGGACAAGCAAGGTTCGGTAGCGGCAGTCAAAATAACATGGAACGTGCCCACATGAAAATTGCTTATACAAAATCAATATGGACCGCAAAAGACATATTATAATTTACTTTATTTCTCCTTCCGTTACATTTTTAAACATTTTATGACAATTCCTTTTCTATCCTATTAATCATTTGAATATTCAAACTAGATTTGTTACGCTATTACTAGATACATCATTCAACTTGCAATATGAAAAGAGAATTCTAATCAAACTACAAGGAGGAGAAATGTATGACTAAACATGATCATGGTTTAAAAGAAAAAGTAGAAGGTGCCATTGATAAGGTAAAAGGTGAAGTAAAAGAAGTTGTTGGGAAAGTAACTGACAATAAGAAATTACAAGCTGAAGGAAAATGGGATAAGGTGAAAGGCACTGCTAAAGATACAGTTGGTAATGTGAAAGAAAAAGTACATGAATATAAGGAACATAAGAAAGAAAAATAAAAAAGAAAAATAAAAAAGAGCCCATCGGCTCTTTTTTTATTTCCCTTCATTTTTCTCTAACACGTATAAATCTTCTTCCATATTCGTTAATTTCTCACTTACAAGCTTTCTTGCATCTCCAATTGCTTGATTGTATGCAAATGGTCCAACTAATTTAATCATTTCTTCTATTAAACGCTCTGCTTGGAAACGTCCAATTTCATCTAGATCTTCTTCCATGAAAAATTGCTGAATTTGCGCTACAAGCTCTTCTTTTTTATCATTTGGTATTTTTATATTCATCATTGTTGTTACTCCTCTATATTTAAGATAATATCTTCCTTAACTCTACCATAGAAAAACGATTACCAGGACAGCTTTTTGTAACTCCTTCTAACTCTCTATGACCGAGTATATTTTCTTTCTTTATAGCAAATTGCTTCATAAACAGTTTACATAAAGAATATAATGCATTCACTTGCGGGGGAGTTGGATCGTATTTATCGAAATTTCCCGTCATACATATTCCAATTGTATGGCGGTTATGGTCTTTCGCGTGCGCTCCAATATGTAAACCTCGTCCTTCCACTACAGTTCCATCCTTTTCGATAAAATAGTTGTAACCAATTCCGCTCCACCCCCTTACAGTTTGATGAAATTCATGCGTTTTATACACGTCCCATCCATCTTCAGCTGTATGGTGGATAATCAGTTGATTTACTTTTTCTAAAGGAACTAATTCATCTTGAAATGTTAGATTGACATATTTAATTTCCATTTGAACTGCCTCCTCTTAAAAATCAATCATAATAATCGTTTTATCATCTGGTCTTATTCTCTTTTCCCCTTCCAGCTTTTCAATGATTGCTACATATTCGTTTATACTATTCTTTCTTATATATGCAACAGTTTGTTCTAATGACCAATCTGGGTGAAATAACCCGTCTGAACAAATAAAAATCCCACTCACTTCATCTGTATGTAATTCACCATGTTGTAAATAATGTATCGCTTCTTTCATTCCATTTGCAACTGAATAACCATTTGGCACATTTGCAAGATAACGATTGTACTTTAATTGTTCTCGAACATCTTGAAAAACATATTCTTCCGGCACAGATAAACCTTTCTTACGATCTTCTTCCCTCTTCCTTTTTGCTCGTTTACTAATTCCTTCAACTGTGTCTTTCGTTAATACTTGCATCGTTCCATTTTGAAAAGTTGCGACAATCATACAGTCCCCAAGCTGCGCATATTCAATTTTCTCACCAACTATTTGAACTGCCGCGATACATGTGCACCACAAATGCTCTTTTTTTCTCGTGTCTACTTCATATTCTAACATTTTGCTTTGCAATGCTTCATTTGCTTTAGCAACTGCAAATTGTAAACTATGATTCTCTCGTAATGCAGTAAAATAACTTGCAAATAAATGCGAAGCGATGTATGCTCCATTATGTCCCTTTTCATCACGAAACGGGACAAGTGGTGTTGCACCGTCACATACACCATAAATCTTTTTATCTTTATTACAAAAATAAGAATCCTCACATTCTTGCTTCAACGGGCTTTTCTGTTGATATGCTTTTATCTTCACAACTGTATCCCCTTTCAAATGATAAAATACTCAAATTCTTTTGATTAATCTAATTTACCAAAATAAACTGTTTTTACCCAAAACTTTCAATATCATATATAATCTTGAAATAATATGAATTTTTCAGTGAAGGACGGGAAAGAAATGGTCAGATTCCTTGGTGTTATTATCGGTTCTATTATTATTGCGGTTGCCTTTAATCTTTTCCTTATCCCCCACAAAATTTTAAGTAGTGGAATTGGCGGAATTGCTATTATTTTAGGGATTGTAACCCCTGTAAACACAGGCATTATTAACTTTGTATTAAACTTACCTATCCTTATTTTAGGGTACATAGGTCTTGGAAAAAAAGTAATTTTTAACACAGTTGTCTCTGTAGTTGTATTATCTGTTGCATTATACTACGTTCCAGTAAAAGTCGTAGCAACAGATCCATTGTTATCTTCTATCTTCGGAGGTGTAATCGCCGGAGCTGGTATTGGTCTTGTTTTTAACTGTAATGGATCCACTGGTGGATTTGATATTATCGGTATGCTTTTATCCCGCAAGCGAGACATTAAACTTGGCGGATTCCTTATTATTTTAAATGCAGTCGTTGTAATAATCGCAGGATTCTTCTTCACCTGGGATGTTGCACTTACAAGCTTACTTTCAATTTATGTAACTGGTAAAGTAATTGATGCTGTTCATACAAAACATCGTAAAGTTACACTTATGATTGTAACAAATGAAGCAGAAAAAATGAAAAAACAACTTCTTTCAACTGTTGTACGTGGAATAACGTTACTTGATGGCGAAGGTGCTTATTCAAGCGAGAAAAAGCGTGTACTTATGACCGTCGTTTCTCGTGAAGAATTAGCAAGTATGAAACTAACAATTTCTGAAATCGACCCGAATGCATTCGTTAATATTACAGAAACTGTAGAAGTGTTAGGACTTTTCAGAAGAAGTTAAAGACTAGGTGGGAATCCACCTAGTCTTTATTTTGCATAAATTCAATTCGGTTTCCAAATGGATCTGACACGTAAAATCGAATTACATCTGGCCGTGCATAATCATCAATCACTTTAACACCTTGCTCTATAAGTGTTTGCTTAAATTCATTAATTTCATTCACATAAAAAGCTGGATGAGCCTTTTTAGCTGGTGTAAAGTTCCGCTCGACACCAATATGGATTTCTTGATTTCCACATTTAAACCAACATCCACCTCGTTTTTTCAACTCTTTTGGTTTTGGAATTTCTTCCATACCAATCGTATTCCCATAAAAATCACGCGCCTCTTCTTCACAGCCTACAGGTGCAGCTACTTGCACGTGATCAATCCCTTGAATATAATTTTTCATTTTCTCTCCCCCTCCTCTACCCTAATGTTATACGGAAAACAGCCGTCTGTAACTTACAAAAGGTTTATAAAACAATATAAGCTCCCCTTATTACCATCCTGCATTCATCTTGCAAAAAATAAAAAAAAAAACAAAATTTATTCTATAACTTCCATTTTTTATAGAAATACACATTACATCTATATTATAGTTATGAATAGACAAATCTTTTTAGATGCTATTTGTACGGAGGAACTATTATGAGTCGTAAAAAATATTCACCAACTCAAAAAAAACGTCATCCGAACATTTCTAGACGTTTGCGAAACCATATACAAGATCGTTCATTAACAGAAATGTATGCATCTCTGTTCGAACACAATCCTGATAGTATTATTTCATTAAATTTAGAAGGAGTTATTCTACATATAAATCCTTCTGCCGAAAGAATATTAGGTTACACTTCTTTAGAATTAGAACAGAAAAATATTACCTCTATTTTAGAAGCCCATATTTCTGAGCAAGTATTACAAAATATAAAGAATACTGAAGCGGATAATCAACAAGAGTATATCTTATCTATTTATCATAAAAATGGATTCTTATTAGATGTTGTGACAAAACTAGTTCCTATTTTTGTTCAAAATCGTCTTACTGGCGTATATGCTATTATGAAGCCGCTTGAAAAATCAGAAAGAATTGAGAATATGCTAAAAGAAAGCGAGAAGAGATTACGTACATTAGTAAACTCCATGCCTGCGTTTGTTATATTTAAAGATCATGAAGGGCGCTGGCTTGAGGCAAATGACTACGCACTTTCTTGCTTCAATTTCCATCATGTACCTTACCATGGAAAAAAAGATAGCGAACTCATTCAATATAATGAAGCATACCGAGAAGCTTTTTTACATTGTGAAGAAATTGATGAACTAGCATGGCAACAAAGACAAATTCTTCATGGAGAGGAATTTATTATACATAGAGATGATTTCGATCTAATCTTAAGTATATCAAAAGTCCCGCTTTATCATCCTGACGGTTCTCGCAAAGGTCTTATCGTGATGGGGAGAGATGTTACTGAGCTAAAAGAAACTGAAAAGTTATTACGAAAATCTGAGAAGCTCGCAGTAGTCGGACAACTGACAGCTGGAATTGCCCATGAAATTCGAAATCCACTCACTTCTCTAAAAGGTTTTCTAACGTTGCTCCTCCCTGAAATAAATGAGGAGCAAAAATGGTATATCGATGTTATGTTAAGTGAGATTTCACAAATGGAATCCATCACGAGTCAATTTATGGCGATGTCTAAGCCACAAGTATTATCTATCCAAACTTGTAACATACAAACTTTAATTGAAGAGGTAGTTACATTTATTTTACCGACTGCAATTATGCATAGCGTTCATATCATCATGGATCATTTTGATTACGTATATGATATTCAATGTGACGGTAACCAATTAAAACAAGTTTTTATAAACATATTAAAAAATGCGATAGAAGCGATGCCAAATGGCGGAAATATTTTCATCCAAACAAAACCATTAGAGGATAATTTCATCTTAATACGAATTATCGATGAAGGTTGTGGCATTCCAGAAGATCGTATCTCCCGTCTAGGCGAACCTTTTTATAGTTTAAAAGAAAAAGGCACAGGACTAGGATTAATGATGTGTTACAAAATAATTGAAGAACATCATGGTAAATTACACATTTCAAGCGAATTAAATAAAGGTACGATTGTTGATATTGAGCTACCACTTTCTTCATCTCATCTTGCAATCCAGTCTTAAATAAAAAAGAAGCATCTGCTAATCGTTAGCAGATGCTTCTTTTTTTAAAATGCTTTGTCATACCACTCTTTTGCTTTTTCTACTTCACCCATCGTTAATTGATGCCCTCGATTTTCCCAATGCATTGTTACATTCGCATTTGCATTTTCTAATAGTACCTTCAATTCCTCTGACTCTGCTGATGAACAAATTGGGTCATTTGTCCCAGCAGCAATAAACACAGATTTCCCTGCTAAATTTGCTAATTGCATTCCCCTTCTAGGTACCATTGGGTGATGAAGCACAGCACCTTTCAATGCATTCTCGTAATGGAATAATAAGCTTGCTGCGATATTCGCTCCATTCGAATAACCGATAGCTACAATGTTATTTCTATCGAATTTATATTCTTTAGCCGCTTCATCTAAAAATTCATTTAATTCCTTCGTACGGAAAATTAAATCCTCTTCATCAAAAATGCCCTCTGCTAATCGGCGGAAGAAACGCGGCATCCCATTCTCTAACACATTTCCCCTAACGCTTAATACCGACGCTTCCGGATCAATTATTTCTGCAAGTGGTAGTAAATCTAATTCATTACCACCTGTGCCATGAAGTAATAACAACACTGGTTTTGACGTATCTTTTCCTTTTTGAAAAACATATTTCATCATAATCCTGTTCCCCCTTCAATCACTTTAATCTAAATTTCTCACTTCAAATGGTAAAAGCGTTTGTTCAATCTGTTTTCTATGTTGTTCATATTGTTCCGGTAACTTTAATTCCTCCCCCATCGTCTCTAACGATTCATCATGAGCGAAACCAGGAGGATCTGTTGCAATTTCAAATAAGATTTCACCATGTTCTCTAAAATAAATCGCGTTAAAATAATTTCGATCTTGTACAGGAGTTACGTGATATCCAAAACGCGACACATACTCTTTCCAGTCTAGCTGATCAGCATCATCACTCGCTCTCCAGGCAATATGATGAACCGTGCCAACGCCCATTTGGCCACGACCGATTGTTGATAATTTCAAATCAATAATATTTCCAATGTCAGCAGAAGAACGGAATCGAACAAATTCGCCCTCTTCTCCAATTTTTTCAAGACCCATAATATGTTCTAACAATTCAGCGGTTTTTTGAGGCTGTGCAGATAAAAGAACAGCACCTCCAAACCCTTTAATTGCTACTTCTGGTGTAACTTCTCCAAAACTCCAATTGTTTAATTCGCCTGCTTCTCTTTCAACTAATTCTATATGCAAACCATGCGGATCATCAAATTCTAAATACTGCTCTCCAAAACGAGTCATTTTTGTATACGAAACATCGAATTTTTCTAATCTATTTTCCCAAAACTCCATTGCACCTTTTGGTACAACGTAAGACGTAATTCCTACTTGACCGTCCCCAATAATACCTTGACGAGCACCTGCCCATGGGAAAAATGTAATAATTGTTCCAGGCTTTCCTCCTTCATTTCCAAAATAAAGATGGTACGTACCTGGATCATCAAAATTCACTGTTTGTTTCACTAAACGTAACCCTAATACACCAGCATAAAAGTCTACATTTTCTTGCGGATGTCCTACAATCGCTGTAATGTGATGGATTCCCATTGTTTTCTTTTCCATTTCTTCCACTCCTTTTTTATTTCATTATAAAAATTCTTTTACATTTAAATTCATTATTCATTTTGTCCATACCATAAAGTAAAATCCTTAATTATAATTTATCTCGAAATTGAGGTATTAACTTTAAAATTACATCCTAATAACTAACCCGCCAAAACTATCTCGAATTCGAGATAATTCACAAAAAATATATGTTCAATCTACAAACATAACAAATCTTTATTTTTCTCGATCTCAATACTTATTATAAGTTACTTACTTTTCTTTGTCAATAAGTTACGTATTTCATTTAAAGTGAAAAGAGAGTAAACGCTATTCAGCGTTTACTCTCTTCACTAATTATTTTGTTTCCTCTTCCAATACTGCTTCCATCTCATTAAATTCACGATGTATCGCTTTAACTGGTTCTTTCGTTAATAAACTTACAACGATAACAGTTAATAAACTACAGAAGAATCCAGGTACCATTTCATACATAGTCGCTTTTAAACTTGAAATTTGTACCCAAGTGATAACAACTAATGCACCGACAATCATCCCAGCAAGAACGCCCCATTTGTTCGTTCTCTTCCAATATAAACTTAATAAAATTGCTGGTCCAAATGCTGATCCAAATCCTGCCCAAGCATATCCAACAAGCGTTAAAATTGTATCACTCGGATGATACGCTAAAACAACTGCAATCATCGCTACAACTAATACTGACAGCCTACCGATAAATACAAGTTCTTTATCACTTGCATTACGACGGAAAAATGTTTTATAGAAATCTTCCGTTACTGCACTTGAAATAACAAGTAATTGTGAGGAAATACTACTCATAATCGAAGCCAAAATAGCTGATAATAAAAATCCTGTAATATACGGATGGAATAAAATATTTGAGAATGTTACAAAGACCATTTCTGGGTCTTGTAATGTCGCATTATTTTTAGCATAATAGGCGATACCAATTAGACCAGTAAGCATTGCACCTATAATTGAAATCGTCATCCAACCGATACCGATTCTACGAGAAGTTTTTAAATCTTTAATAGAGGTAATTGCCATAAAGCGGACAATAATATGTGGTTGACCAAAATATCCAAGGCCCCATGCTAAAAATGAAATAATGCCAAGTATTGTGGTCCCTTTAAACATATCTAAATGCGATGCATCGACTTGTTTAATCGTATTAAATGTTTCTGTTACACCACCGACATCCGTAAAAGCAACAATTGGCACTAGTACAAGCGCAATAAACATAATACAACCTTGCACAAAGTCCGTCCAACTTACGGCTAGAAAGCCACCAAATAGTGTATACGCAACAACGACACCTACTGTTACAAATAAACCAATTTTATAATCAAGGTTAAAAGAATTTTCAAACAAACGTCCACCTGAAACTAAACCAGCCGACGCATAAAATGTGAAAAATACTAAAATGACGATAGCGGAGACAAAACGAAGTATTTTCGTACGATCTTTAAACCGATTCTCTAAAAAGTCTGGAATCGTAATTGAATCATTTGCCACTTCTGTATACGTTCGTAAACGCGGGGCAATGATTAAATAGTTTGCATACGCACCTATTAATAAACCTATCGCAATCCATACACTTGATAATCCTGTTGCATACATCGCACCAGGTAATCCCATTAGCATCCAACCACTCATGTCAGAAGCACCGGCTGATAAAGCTGTAACTGCTGGGCCGAGTCCCCTCCCGCCTAACATATAATCTGATAAATCGGATGTCTTCTTATAAGACCAATATCCGATATACAACATACCTGCCATATAAATAGCAAGCGAAACCATAATTTCAATCTTCACCAAATCTCTCCCTTAGTCCATAAGCCATTCAAAATTTCGAAAAATGACTTTTTCTATTTTCTTGTTTTCGCTTATGGTTCCCTACCTTAACAAACATTTTTTGTTCTTTCAAGTGAACGAGCACTTTTCATTACATGTGAAAACCTTTATAAACGCCTTTATCCCAGTGGATTACCCTGTTTTCAAAAGAAATTGAAGTAAAAATATTCTGATAATTAAACGCCTTATTTTTTAATAAAAATAAGCCATACAAATGTATGACTTTTAATCTATTAAACATAGCTTACTATTTACTAGTAGGAAACAATTCTGAGAGAGGAACTACCCGCCCCATCTCGTCTTTAAATACAATATGATCTCTCTTTAAATGGCGCGGGCTCTTCACTCCCGCCGCTGCCGCTAATGAAAATAAACTATATCTCATACTAATAATATAATTCATGACTCGCCACTTCTTCTCATACGGATCTAACGCTTTTTGATAATGCGGATTCGTCGTGGCTACACCAGATGGACATTGACCAGAATTACATTGAAGGGCCATAATACAGCCACTTGCCATCATAAACCCACGGGCTGAACTTACAGCATCCGCCCCAATCGCTAAAGCAATCGCCACTTTATCTGGTGTGATTAATTTACCCGATCCAAATACTTTAAACTTATTACGGACACCATAATGGTTTGCTGTATCAATAAATGTAAGTAATGCTGGAATAAGCGGCAGTCCCATACAATCTGCCATCGATTTATACGTTGCCCCTGACCCGCCTTCTGAACCGTCGATTGTAATAAAATCTGGATAAATGTTTAGTTCTTTCATTGTTTTTATTAAATCTTCCAAAGGCTTCTGCTGACCAATTACAATTTTCATTCCAACTGGTTTACCGCCGCTTTCTTGCAACTGTTGAATAAAATAAAGTGTATCCGCTGCATTCTTTAAAAATGAAAATCGATTCGGTGAATTAATCGTCTCTCCCTTTCGGACGTTGCGAACAAACGCAATTTTCTCATTTACTTTTTGCCCCTCTAAATGACCACCACGTATTTTAGCACCTTGCCCAAATTTCAATTCGAATGCTCTAATATTACTTTCTTTCACTTTCTCCATGAATTTTCCCATTGAAAAATTACCGTCTTCATCACGGTATCCAAATAACCCTGGACCAATTTGCGCAACGATATTCGCTCCTGTATGTAAATGTTCTGGAATAACGCCACCTTCACCCGTATTAATCCACGATCCGCCTGCCATTTTTGCTCCAAGACCACTCGCTAAAATATAATTTTCTCCAATCGCACCATAAGAAGTCGCAGATGCACCAAACATGCCATGTAGCTTCCACGGATATTTACGGTTCTCACCGACTATAATTGCATCATCTTCTTCGTACAGCCAAAGATTCGTTGTATCCGCTGTCAATTTTTCTCTTCTTGAAAATAACCCTTCTTTATGAATCACGTACTTTTTACCTTCTCGCTCTTGCGTGAGATTCACACTTAATTCCTCCGTTAATATCGGAAATAATGTATTAGCAATATAATATCCAGAAGCTTCAAAATCTCGTTTTGATCCAAAACCAAGTATTTCAGAGCGATATTTCGCTAAAAACATAACACTTTGAAAATCATAACGTGAGAAAGGCTTTCCATCCGTATCATGATCAAACCAATATTGTCGAAATTCAGGCCCTATCTTTTCCAGTAAGTAGCGCATTCTTCCTAAGTACGGATGTAATTTTAAAATAGAATGGTGTGTTCGTTTTTTTATAAAAAATGTAATGATAAAAAAGACGATTAAAAGCAACATTAAAAATAGTAATATACTAATAATAACGAGTAGCGTTTCACTCATCCCGCTTCCCCCTATGAAATTCCATAATAAAAGGAGAACACTAGATGTGCTCTCCTTTTATCTTTATTCATACTAACGTAGCAAGATGCTCTTTCGCGTCATATTCAACTAAACTTTCAGCGTGTTTAATTCGATGAACAAAGTCTGGATTAGCAATTAACGGTCTTCCGAATGCCGCTACATCAATCGTTCCTTCTTGCAACGCTTCTTCGGCCTCTTTCGGATTTAAATTACCAACCCCAACAATCGTACCATCCCAATATTTTCTTACTAGTTGATGAAAATTCTTTCCGTCAGCAATCTCTTGGGTATAATTCATCGTTGAAGGATGGATCATCGTTAACCCAACCTCTTTAAACATATTTATGAACGTTTCAATTGCAAACTCAGGGTTTTCCCACATATAAGTAGGATTATCACCTTTGAAAGCAGAGAAACGAAGAAGTGTTTTATTAGCTCCAGCAGCTTCTATTACAGCCGCCGTTACTTCTTTCATAAACGTTAACCTTTGTTTTAAATCACCGCCATATTTATCTGTTCGCTTATTCGCAAACTCATACGTAAATTGATCGATTAAATATCCGTGTGCACCGTGAATTTCTACTCCATCAAATCCAGCTTCGATCGCATTTTTCGCAGCTTGTGCGTATTGATCGATCACTTCTTGTATTTCTTCTAACGTCATTGCTTCTGGCGTATCAAACGGTTTACGAAAGCGTGGAACATTTCCCTCTGCAGCGATAGCCGACGGTGCTTGTGGCATTTGACCACCAATTATTTCATGATGACTCATACGCCCAACATGCCATATTTGAGCAATAATCGTCCCGCCTTCTTTATGTACTGCCTCTGTAACAGGTTTCCAAGAATCGATTTGTTCTTGTGTATAAATACCTGGTACTCCTGGGTTTCCTTTTGCTCTCGGACTAATGACAATTCCTTCTGTAATAATTAGTCCAATTCCATCTGCAGCACGTTTTCTGTAGTACTCCACTACATCCGCACCAACTACTCCAGTCTCATTATCTGCAAAGCATCTTGTCATCGGTGCCATCGCTATACGATTACGAAGAGACCAAGCTCCAACTTGAATTGGATCAAACAACTTTGTTTCTTCAACGTTTTCAAAAAATCCCCCAGCATTTACATTTGTTCCTTCATAAATACTCGCTGCTTTATTACTTGAACTTGTCATTTTTCTTCCCCCTAAAAAATCTTACTATAATCGCATCATACTTACTTTTAGATAGTAACGTCAATTTTTACGACTTTAAAATAAAAAAATCGAATATTCAAAAAAAAAAAAAAAAAAAAAAAAAAACAAAACGCTATAAATAATATTAAAAAGGTTTCCTTAGGAGGAAACCTTTTTTGTTGACCATATATGGCTGTCAATTCGTTTATCTCTTTAATAAAAAAGCACCTTATCAATAGAAGTGAAAATGGTTCAGTATTCTTCTAAAAATAATAACTTATATACCTAAAACAATGAAAGCCCTACCTCTCTTTCATCCTTACGGCTCCTCGTCCGTGCCAGTGTGAATCAGGATTGCAAAAATCAAGTAACTATTTTATCGAAGTATTCAATTAAACTTCGAACATTCATAAATGAAATTAAAAAATAAAAATGGATTTGATTGTAGTAATAACAATAGAGGTAATACTCTAAAAGTGGTTTGAAAGAGTTGAATGTCTTTGAAATGATAAATTTTCTATAATTATGTTCCCAAAAAATTCAAGATCTTTTTTGGGATATAATACATTATTTGTAATGAACCTTAACAAAAGCTTTTTATCTGATTTTCTGTGATACCTTCAATTAATCCCAGTTCACTAATCAAAAATTCATATGCGTTATCTAACATCTTCTTTTCGCTTGCATTAAGTGCTTTTTCTTTCTGTATACGCATTAAATCACGCACAACTTCAGCACCTTCTTGCATTTTACCCGTCTTTATTTTATCAGTGTTCAATTTATACCTTTGTTTCCACGTAAGTAATCTATCTGATTCCCCATACAAAAAAATATCTATTATGTGTAGTAATGCCTTGATATCTGTAACTGGTCGTATATTTGAGTTCAATATTTTGCCTTCAGGAATCATTATTTCCATATTGTTAGCCGACATTTTTATAACATAATATTGTTGTTTTTTTCCTGCGATTTCTTTCTCTTCTATGGCTTTAATTATACCTGCTCCTTGCATTGGATAAACAATGTTATCGCCAATTTGAAACAAATAATCCACCTCCATATATGGTAACCTTCTTAAGCTTAACACACATTCATTTTTTTAGCAAAATTTTTATTTTATCACAAAATTATTTTACACGTCAACACTTCAGAAGCAAGAAATTAAATTTACACAATACACTATAAAAACCGCAATTCCATTAACGGTTCCACACACATTCATTCTCTTTTAACACAAAAACACATCACTACATTTAAGTAGTGATGTGTTTTTGATAAGGCATAAATAAAGATCTACTTTTCTGTCTATATACTAACCTGCTTACGAATCGTCTCCCGCGCTAAAAGAAAACTCATAATCACTTGCGCAGCTACTCTACTCGTCATATCCCTAAAATCAAGAGTTGGATCAATTTCTACTATATCCATCCCTTGAACGAGTGGCTCTTTACCAAGAAATTCAATTGCATCAAGTAAAGTAGTACTATCCATCCCACCAGGGCCAATTGCTGGACAACCTGGCGCAAATGCTTGGTCTAGTACGTCCATATCAAGAGAAATGTAAATAGAAGTCACACCCTGATTTCTTAATACTTCAATACTTTCCGTGATAATATCTTTTATTTCTCGTTTTCGTACGTCTTTCATTGTGTACACTGTCACACCATGTTCTTTTGCATATTCATGGTACGCACGTGCATTTGAAAAATTACGAATGCCGATTTGAACGAGTTGTTTTCCTGTTATGACATCATTTTCTAGCAAACTACGGAACGGTGTACCATTTGATGGACCACCATCATCTAAATTACGTAAATCATGATGAGCATCAAATTGAATAATACCGATTTTCCCTTTACTATTTGCAAATCCTGTTATACTCGGAAAACTAATTGAGTGGTCACCACCAAGTACGATTGGTATCATGTTCGGATTTACTTTCGTTACATGACCAACTGTTTTCGCAATTCGGTTATGACTTTCTTTTATATCCGTCACATGCATCGTAATATCACCGCAATCATACAGAACACTTTCTTTCATATCGTGTTCTTCTGTAATTGCGTATGTACTATATGCATCTAACATCGCACGAATTGTTTTTGGCGCAAAACATGCACCTGAATGACTAATAGATGGTTTAGAAAGGGGTGCTCCAATTAAGGCAGCACCGAATATTTCTACACCTTCCTCCCAATCTTTAATCATTTCACTCCATTTCGTCACTTCACAATCAATAAACTTTGCATTTTTCTTTAAATAGTGGCCGTGCTCCACGATTGTTCACCTCTTGTATATGCAATATTCCCATTCTTCCATACTGTATTTACATGACTTACGCCGTAATGATACGGTACATAAGCATAATTGTAAGCATCCCATAACACTAAATCTGCCTTACGACCAACTCTAATTTTCCCAGCTACATCACCACGGTTAATGGCATAAGATGAGTTAACTGTTACGGCATTCCAAACTTCTTCTGGTGTCATTTTCAGTTTTAGCATTGCAATGCTCATAATAAGCTGAATGTTTTCAGTTGGACAGCTACCTGGGTTAAAGTCTGTAGCTAATGCAACTGCAACACCTTCATCAATCATTTTACGACCGCGAGCGAAGCTTTCTTTATTTAAATAGAAAGTTGTTCCTGGTAATAGAGTTGCTACTGTATTCGAGTTTGCAAGCATTTCAATTCCTTTATCAGAAGCGCCAACTAAATGATCTGCTGATGCTGCACCGATTTCAGCAGCAGCTTCCGCACCACCAAGAGGGTCGATTTCATCTGCATGAATTTTCACATCAAAGCCAAGCTCTTTCGCTTTTAGTAAAAACTCTTTTGACTCTTCGACAGAGAACACACCTGTTTCACAGAAAATATCGACGAACTCAGCCAATTGCTTCTCTTTCATTTCTGGCAATAAATCTAACATCCATTGTAAAAACTCTTTTGATCTTCCTTTATACTCTTTTGGAACTGCATGAGCACCTAAAAATGTTGAAACTAAATCGACTGGATGCTCTTTTTGTAATTGTGCAGTTGCCTCTAATTGTTTCCATTCCGTCTCATCATCTAATCCGTAACCACTCTTCGCTTCTACAGTTGTCACACCGAAAGATAGCATGCGGTCTAAATGGAATTTCGCTTTTTGAACAAGTTCTTCTTTCGATGCTTGTTTCGTTGCATTTACAGTCGAAAGAATACCGCCGCCTTGTTCTAAAATTTCTAAGTACGGAACTCCTTGTAATTTCAGCGCGATTTCATTTTCACGAGATCCACCAAATACAAGATGAGTATGCGGATCAACTAGGCCAGGAGAAACCATTTTCCCTCCGCAATCAATAACTTCTTTCGCTTGTAATCCTTTTACTTCTTCCGCTGTTCCAACGAAAGTGATTACGCCATTTTCAATTCCGACTACACCGTTTTCGATAACAGGAAGCGTGTTCATTGCTTCCCGTCTTAACAAGCCATCTTCTTGATCCATTGTTAGTAATTGACCGATATTTATTAGTAAAGTGTCCAGCATGTTTTCTCCTCCTTATTTCATCATTGGAATGTTAACGCCTTTTTCTTTCGCAGTTTCAACAGCTAAGTCATACCCAGCATCTACGTGACGAACAACACCCATACCAGGGTCAGAAGTTAATACGCGTTCAATACGTTTTGCTGCTGCTTCTGTTCCATCTGCAACGATAACCATTCCAGCGTGAAGTGAATACCCCATACCAACGCCGCCACCGTGGTGAACAGACACCCAGCTTGCACCGTTTACACTGTTAATTAATGCATTTAAAATTGGCCAGTCTGCTACTGCATCACTACCGTCTTTCATCGCTTCTGTTTCACGGTTTGGAGATGCTACTGATCCGCAATCTAAATGGTCACGACCGATTACGATTGGTGCTGATAATTCACCATTTGCCACCATTTCATTAATGATGCGACCAAATTTCGCACGCTCACCGTAACCTAACCAACAAATACGTGATGGAAGACCTTGGAATTCAACTTGCTGACGAGCCATACGAATCCAGTTACATAAATGTTCATTATCAGCGAACTCGCGTAAAATTACTTCGTCTGTTTTATAAATATCTTCTGGATCACCAGAAAGTGCTACCCAGCGGAACGGTCCTTTTCCTTCACAGAATAATGGACGGATAAATGCTGGAACGAATCCTGGGAAATCGAATGCATTTTTCAAGCCTTCATCGAAAGCAACTTGGCGAATGTTATTTCCATAATCAAATGTAATTGCGCCTTTTTCTTGCATTACAAGCATTGCTTCTACATGTTTTGTCATACTTTCTTTTGATAATTGTACGTAACGTTCTGGATCTTCTTCACGAAGTTTCGCTGCCTCTTCTAACGTATAACCTACTGGAATATAACCGTTTAATGGGTCATGAGCAGATGTTTGATCCGTAACTAAGTCAGGGATAATATTACGATTTACTAACTCAGGTAAAATTTCTGCTGCATTGCCTAATAATCCAATTGAAATAGGCTCTTTCTTCTCTTTATACTCGTTTGCAATAGCCAATGCTTCTTCTAATGATTCTGTATACTTATCACAATATCTCTTTTCAATACGACGATCGATACTACGCTTATCTACATCAATAGCAATGACAACACCGCCATTCATCGTTACAGCAAGAGGTTGTGCACCACCCATACCACCTAAACCAGCAGTAAGTGTTAATGTACCTTTTAATGAACCTTCAAAATGTTGACGAGCTGCTTCACCAAATGTTTCATATGTTCCTTGTAGAATCCCTTGTGTTCCAATGTAAATCCAGCTACCAGCTGTCATTTGTCCGTACATCATAAGACCTTTTTTCTCTAGTTCTCGGAAGTGATCCCAATTCGCCCATTTTGGTACTAAGTTTGAATTCGCTAACAGAACACGCGGCGCGTCTTCATGTGATTTAAAAATGGCAACTGGTTTTCCTGATTGAACAAGTAACGTTTCATCGCTTTCTAACGTTTTTAATGAATCTACGATTGCATTGTAGCTTTCCCAGTTACGAGCTGCACGGCCAATTCCACCATATACAACTAATTCTTCTGGTTTTTCAGCTACCTCAGGATCTAAATTGTTCATTAACATTCGAAGTGCTGCTTCTTGCACCCAACCTTTCGTTTGTAACTCTGTACCTCTTGGCGCGCGAATTGTTTGTTGTACTTTTTCCATTTCAATCTCTCCCTTTTCTCATTTTATAGTGCTGCGTTTACATCTAATCTTTCTTTTATCGAATAATTCGTTTTTAACCAATGCGCAATATTTTCAATATCAGTTGAGAATATGCGGTCATTTGTAATAGAAGGTACTTGTTGACGGCCTTGATGGTAGAAGCTCTTCGTCACTGCACTCATGTTTTCAATACCGCGATATTCTGCTGCTTGCATTGCACAAATCATCTCAATTGAAAGAACACGTCTTGCATTTTGAATGATCTGATGTGCATGGCGTGAAGCAATTGTTCCCATACTTACATGATCTTCTTGGTTAGCAGAAGACGGAATTGAATCTACACTCGCCGGATGTGCTAACGTTTTATTTTCAGAAACTAGTGACGCTGCAGCATATTGCATAATCATTGCACCTGACTGTAGTCCTGGTTCTGGACTTAAAAATGGTGGTAAATCATTTAATTGCGGATTTACTAAACGCTCAATACGACGTTCTGAAATATTTGCAAGTTCTGCCATTCCTACTTTTAAGAAGTCCATCGCAAACGCAATCGGTTGACCATGGAAATTCCCGCCCGAAATTACTTTTTCCCCACCATCAAAGATAAGCGGATTATCTGTTGCTGCATTCATTTCAATTTCTAATTTTTCTTTCACATAATTTAAAACTTGCCAAGAAGCACCGTGTACTTGCGGGATACAGCGAAGTGAATAGGCATCCTGTACACGTAGTTCTCCTTGTTTTGTTGTTAATTTACTATCATGAAGAATGTCACGAATTCTGCTTGCTACTTCCACTTGCTCTTTATAACCACGTGCTTTATGAACATTTTCATCAAATGCATCAATAATGCCTTGTAACCCTTCAATTGTCATCGAAGCAATTAGTTCAGCTTGATACGCCGTTGCTTCTGCTTCTATATAAGAAAGAACTCCTTGTGCCGTCATCGCCTGCGTACCATTAATTAACGCAAGACCTTCTTTCGCTTCAAGTTCAATTGGCTCAAGCCCTTCTTCTGTAAGAGCAACCATTGCATGAACGCGTTTCCCTTTATAGAACACTTCACCTTCGCCTAATAATACGAGCGCGAGATGAGATAAAGGCGCTAAATCTCCACTTGCACCAAGTGAACCTTGTTGCGGAACGACTGGATGAATTTTACGATTTACAAACTCAAGAAGCATATTTACAACAAGCGGCCTTACGCCTGATACTCCTTTAAGCATCGTGTTTGCTCGTAAAATTAACATTCCGCGCGATACTTCTTCAGGGAATGGATCACCAATCCCGCATGCATGTGACTGAATTAAATTATGCTGAAGTGCCTTTACATCATCTTTTTGGATAAGCACATCACTAAACTTTCCAAATCCAGTTGTAATTCCGTAAACGACTTTTCCGTCCTCTACAATTTTCTCAACTACTTCGCGGCACTCCGCTACCTTTTGCATACTAGTTGGACAAGCTGTTACACCTTCTCCTTCCAGTAATAACCTCTTCATTTCTTCAACTGTCAATGTATGTCCTGTTAACGTAATCATCATTTTTCCTCCTTAAAAAGGCAAAAGGGGACCTTATCTTTTTAAGACAGACTTCTGTCCTAAAAAAGTAAGGCCCCCTTCTAACTAATAGACTATGGGCAAATCATATGTGATTAATTCCTAAACCAATCGCCTCATGCTCAGATCCTTTTACAGGTGCACCAATCGTTCCATATAATGCAACAGCAACCCATTCGCCTTCTTTTTTTCCGTCGTATGGTGTACCGCGCACAATCGCAAAACGAAGTCCTACTGTACGAAGAACGTCTGCTAACTGAATTTGACCTCTCGTCACTCCGTACAAAGCTTCCATAATTGCATGATAAAGTGCATGTGTTTCTCTGTAAACGTCTGTTTCAATAACTTGGTTGCTTTTAGCCGCTGTTTCCATTGCTGCGACAACCTTTTGCGAATTCATTGAACCCACTTTCCCCGTACAATACTTCCAACCTTTTGGAATGGATAATACAGGACTTTCATTCTCATCCGCAAGTGCCAACAGCATGGCCATACGACCAATTCGATGTGTTCCTTGAAGAAGCATGTGACTCTCTCATTTCTTTTGAATTATTTGAATATTACTTAATTTAAGAATATATGAAAACGTTTAAATCGTCAATAGTTTAAAATCATATTCAAATATTTTTTTCATCCCCATAATTTTGTGTACACAAATGATTTACACAAAATTTCCAGACGTGCTATAGTCTCACTAACAGATGCAAAGGGGCGAAATTTCAGTGACAAAACGAAAAGATATTCATTTTCGAATTGAAGAGAAATTACTTGAAAGGTTTGAATTAGCACTCCATTACGAAGGTTTAAAGAAAACAGATGTATTAACGCACGCAATTCAGCAATTTTGCACGAAAGTGGAATGCGAAAAGATGAATGATGTAAAACGCCAATACAACGTAAGTAACCATTTACAAACACGTATTAATACGCATAAACATTATGAAGAAAAACATGTGAATTTAGATGAAGTCGTTGTGGATCATTTACAACTTCAAGGAGATGAAAAAATATTAGAGGTTGGGTGCGCTAACGGGAGTTTCCTTTCCCTATTACAAACTAACGGTCATACAGGACATTTAACAGGTTTGGATCAATCGAAAACGATGCTTTCTGAAGCTACAATAAAAAATAGCATAATTGAGTGGAGACTAGGTGACGCTGGTAAACTTCCTTTCGAAGCTAATTGCTACGACTGGATCGTCGCAAGACATATGTTATACCACATGAAAGACGTCGAAAAAACAATCCAAGGATTCCATAAAGTAATACGTCCTGGTGGCTCACTTTTAGCTACAACAAATTCTGACGTTACATTACCTCGTATAGTTGAAGTGTGTAACCGCATGTTAGACGCATTTGATTTACCGAAAACAACATCTTCAGTCACGCCATTTTGTTTGGAAAATGGTAAAGAGATATTACAGTCTGTTTTTCCAACTGTTGAAGAAGCAGTTATTCATAATGCTCTCGTTTTTCATCATGCTACTCCGATTGTAAACTATATTTCTAGCATGTTTCCGTCGCTAAATATACCTGATAATACATACCTTCACACGGAAATGAAGGTATGGCTAAAAGAAGAAGTAGAAAATGAATTGTCACTTCATAACGGTATATGGCGTGATCCAAAAACGTTAGCCATTTATCAATGTCAAAAAGAAAACAGCTAGCATTTGCTAGCTTTTACACGTTTTCTCGTAAAAGTTTCTCCATTACTACATTGCCTTTACCACCATAAAAATCTGTATTATGTTCGTCTGCCACTCCAAAATAAGAGGCAATTGCTATTCCGAATGGTACAAATGCATGCCCTTGTGCTGTAATGATATTTGAGTGTTGCACAACTTCTTTATACACAAAATTTTCTATTGGAAAACAATCGAACTTTTGATAATCTATAGTCGCAGTATAAGAAATCCCCTTAAATAAGCCCGCTTTTGCTAGCGCATACGGTCCAGCGCAAATTGCCGCCACTAATTTTTCTTGTTCATGAAATTGACGAATGATTGAAAAAAGAGATTTTGCATCTTCCAACTCTCCTTCTTCTCCACCTGGAATAAGTATCCCCTCATACTCATCTACACGTACTTCACTTACTTCTATATGCGGCTGCACTTGCAACCCTGTTTCACTTATAATCAATTCGTTCGTTAAGCCCGCTGTAATGATTTCATATTTATTTTTCAGCAATGCCGTTGCTACTGTTATTTCAAACTCTGCAAATGTTGGGTATACAAATAAAAGTATTTTTTTCATAGCCCTCTCTCCTTTAACCAGTACATAAAATATACCTCTAGATCGTCCACTGTTAATCTATTCGTATCCAAATAAGTTACAGGAAATTGTTTATACCAATCTTTTTCCGTTTCTACTAATTTAAATTGCTCCTCAAATGTACTTCGTTTTCTTGTCCTATCGTTATTTTTTCTATCATATACATTCTTTTTCGTCACATCTAAATAAAAAATGGCATCTGAACGACATTCTCTTAATTTATATAATTCACCTTTCAATTCAGCTTCTATATCCCACTCTTCCCCTATAATCGTTGGATAAAAGAGTGTAAAAAACTCAATGTCTTCTGGTCCGCGATCAAAAATTACGACTGAACCTTTCACATTTTGAAACTCCTTAATTTTTGCTTCGATAAACATTTTTTGATTTATGATAAACCCTTCTTTTGAATTCATATCCAAATTTAATCGCTTTCGCTTTTCTACAATTGGATAAGGATTTTCATATATAACCGAAAGCCCACATCTCTCTAACCTTTTAGCCAATGTTGTTTTTCCGCTAGCCATCGGCCCTTGCAGTGAAATTACGTATACCATACCTCTCATTCCCTTACACTTTAGTACACCTATAATATACAGAATTTTTAAAACTCTCAACATTATATATATCATCTTGTTTCTTATTCCTATCTAACTTATAATAAAAAATAGAGATTATGACGGACGCATCAATAATGTAAGCTTGGAAATCCAAGCTTACATTATTTTTTGCTTTCCCTTTTCGAATAAAAAGAGTATACTAGATTAGAACGTATGTTCTTAATGATTACATACAGTAAGGAGATAGAACAATGGTATACGACACAAAAGCAATTTCTTGGAATGAGTCTTTAAAACAACTTCAACGCCGCTATACAAACAAACAAGTTGACCGAAAAGAATTTGAGGATATTGAACTGATGGAATTCTTCCGCGATAACGACTACATTTCTTTACCTACACATATAAGCGGCCTATCAAAAACACGTTTTACTTCTTACTCTATTTTCACAACTGAAGATAAAGATCGTAAAGTTGGCACACTTATTATTGAGTATGTTGAAGACGATAATAATAATTTATGTGTTGAACAACTATACTTCGTTTAAACTATAACGCTTGGTCAAAATGACCAAGCGTTCTTGCTTTCTATGAATCTCACTGTATATAATATGAATAAAAGAAAACCGCTATCATTAAGGGGGGATATGCTTGCTCGAAGGATGGTTCAGTTGGTTCATTGTATTATGGACGGTTATTTTATTAGGGCTTATGTCTATCGGTGGATACTTTATGTTCAGAAAATTTTTAAAACGTTTACCAAAAGAAGACGGCATGTCCATTTTGGATTGGGAAGAACACTACATAAATAAAACGAGACATTTATGGGCTGACGAACAAAAACAATTGTTAGAAGAGCTTGTAAGTCCTGTTCCAGAACTATTTCGCGATGTTGCAAAATCAAAGATTGCTGGAAAAATCGGGGAACTTGCATTACAAGAAAATGCCTCTCAAATTACACAAGACTTAATTATTAAAGGATATATCATTGCCACACCAAAGCGTGATCATAAATTTTTAATTAAAAAACTACAAGAAAAAAAGATTGATTATTCTAACTATCGATCTTTACTCGCAAAGTAACTTCATATTATTTTCGATAAAAAAGACAGCGCCTTTGACGCTGTCTTTTTATTTGGTACATATACAGTTTTTAAGTTAGCTTCATATCTTTTTCATTATAAAAACCATCTTCTTTTTCCATTTCCTTTTGTAATTTCGTAAAGGAACGGTACATGGCAATTCTCCATGACACAATCATCGCGAACGCCAGTAAGAAGAACATGCCACTAAGTTGTCCTAAATCAAGAGATTGGCTTAAGTATGTTTTAAATACAATTCGCACGACAAGTAATCCAATTAATATAAAAACAAAGGCTTTTGAACGCTTCAAATAAATCTCTTGTCCTCTAATTTCAAATTTAGATGTTTTAATAAGAAAAATAGAGAAAAACAAACCGACGCCAATTGCTTCTAACATTTCCGCTGGAGTTAATCGAAATTCAGGAAAAACATACATCAATGCGCCCGTGCTCATAAAAAATGGCGGAAGTATAATTTTTTTCAATGTTGCAGGTTTCTTAGCTGCTTTTAAACGAATAAACATCGCACCGACAGCCATACAAACAGCAACGATACTTGATAAAAGAACTATGTTCATATTTTCTCATCCTTTTTTGTGGCTATATGCAAAATATACTTTCATTATATGCTTTTCCGTTAGTATTTCCAACATTTTCGCAGAATAATACTAAAAACCGGTAAAACCACCAAATAAACTTGAGAAATATACGATAATTTTCGTCATCCAGTTAAAGTATAGGAAGACCCCCATAACAATCATAATATATCCTCCGACTTTCATGAAGGTCATACTATTTCTTTTAATCCAAGACATTTTCGTAATAAAGAATGACAGTACGAAAAACGGGATAGCAAATCCAAGTATGTAAGCAATCATGTAAATCATTGCTGATTCTGGGTTTGTTGCTGCTAATCCAATTACGGACACTAGAATTGGTCCGGTACATGGCGTCCACCCTGCTGCAAAGGCTAATCCAATTAGTACTGATCCAAAATAGCCACTTGGACGATTTTTAAATGTAAATTTACGGTCTTGCATTAAAAATTTCGGCTTAAACACCCCGACAATAATTAAGCCGAACACGATGATAAATATACCACCTAACTGTCTGATTAAATCTTTATAGTCAGTAAAGATTCCTCCAATAAAACTTGTACCAAATCCAATTGCAATAAATATAATTGAAAATCCAAGTAAGAAAAACGCTGTATGTATCATACTTCTTTTGCGAAGCATTGCATTTTCTTCTTTCAATTCAGAAACCGACATACCTGTTATGTACGATAAAAATGCCGGATAAAGCGGTAAGCAACATGGGGAAATAAATGATAAGAACCCGGCGCCAAACGCTAAAAAAATACTAATATCTTGCATCATTCCACTCCTCTCCCTAAATATTGTAACAAAAACACATAAAAATACTATGAACAATTCGTGAAATCACTTTTACAACGTGGCAATAAGAAAAACCGTACTTCCTCACAGTTTCTAATAAAACGTTTTCATTTCCTTCTATTATATAGAAAAAACTCAAATGGATTATGAAACTCCTTTAATTGTCATTACCATAACAAAGGTAACATAGTTTCTCAAATAATTAGCACGTTACTAGTACGTCTATATACATATTGGTTTAAAAAATATTTTTTTCAAATGCTGGCTCTATACAATGCAAAGTTGATTTTATAATACTTCTACTATTAATAATTTCAAGATTATGCATAAATATCATACTTTTATTATTATTCTATAAAATGTCATACTTTTCTTTCATTTGACCCTTTATTTCTAATTTTGTATACTTCCCTCTAGTTATATATTTTCGATACGGAACAACTTCATATAGATGGGAGGAATTTTTCATGCTTCGTTATTCTCTTTTAGTTTTATTAGGAGCGTGTAGTTATGGAATTTTAGCTATTTTTGTTAAGCTTGCATATGCAGAAGGATTTTCACTTGGAGAGGTAATTGGCAGCCAATATTTGTTCGGTTGGATTATTTTGCTTGCTATTACACTTCTATTTTCTAGACATCGCGTTCCTTTAAAGCAAGCATTACTTTTATTCGTTGCAGGAACATCTGCAAGTTTTACCGGAATTTTTTATTATGCTTCATTAAAAACTGTACCAGCTTCTATTGCAATTATTCTTTTATTCCAATTTGTTTGGGTCGGAATTATCATTGAAGCAGTCGCAACAAAAACATTACCTTCAAGAGAAAAAGTTATTTCTGTTATTTTCTTACTTGTAGGGACATTTTTATCAAGTGGTTTACTTGAACAATCAGCAGGTGCTTTCAATACGACTGGGATCATTTTAGGTTTATTATCTGCTGTTACATTCGCAACATACATTTTCGTGAGCGGAAAAGTTGCTGTTGAAGTACCTTCATTACCGCGCGGTGTTCTCTTAATGACTGGTGCTTTAACTTTAGTCATGATTGTATTCCCACCAACATTTATTTTTAATGGTGCCATTTCTCAAGGTCTTTGGAAATACGGTTTAGGATTAGGAACATTTAGTATCGTAATTCCATCTATTGCCTTTACAATCGGTATTCCAAAAATCGGTTCTGGCTTAGCAACTATTCTTGGTGCAGCGGAACTACCAGTTACAACAATTATGTCCGTATTCGTTTTAAAAGAGGCTGTACTATCTTCACAATGGTTCGGTGTATCACTTATTTTAATCGGGATTGCAATCCCGCAAATTGCATACGCAATGCGTGGACGTTATCGTAAACATCATACGCATAAAAAAGTCGCAGCATAAAGCGAAACTTTAATTAGTTGAACCAATCGGACTGCCCATTAATACAGGATAAACGAGAGAGGATTTTCATTTGAGAATCCTCTCTTTTATTGTTGTATACTTATGATAAATATTTTGCTGAAGAAAGAAGGCATACTACATGGTATCTATTTCAACTCAACTAAAAGAAAAACTTATTTCCATCCGTCGACATTTACATGAGTATCCAGAACTATCATATGAAGAGTTCGAAACAACAAAAGCAATAAAAAATTGGTTAGAAGAAAAAAACATTACTATCATTGACTCCAATTTAGAAACAGGAATTATCGCTGAAGTGTCTGGTAATAAAAACGGGCCAATTGTAGCAGTTCGTGCTGATATTGATGCCCTTCCTATTCAAGAAGAAACACATTTGTCCTATGCATCTAAAGTACGAGGAAAAATGCATGCTTGTGGACACGATTTTCATACAGCTGCCATTTTAGGTACTGCTTTCTTATTAAAAGAAAGAGAATCTTCCCTAAATGGAACGGTTCGCTTCATATTCCAACCAGCTGAAGAAAGTAGTAATGGCGCTTGCAAAGTTATTGATGCTGGACATTTACGTAATGTGCAAGCGATTTTCGGCATGCATAATAAACCTGATTTACCAGTAGGTACAATTGGCATTAAAGATGGTCCACTGATGGCTGGAGTTGATCGATTTGAAATTGAAATTCACGGAGTTGGTACACACGCGGCTGTACCAGATGCTGGCGTAGATCCTATTGTCGCATCCTCTCAAATTGTGATGGCACTGCAAACAATTGTAAGCCGAAATATAAGTTCATCTCATAATGCGGTTGTTAGTGTTACAAATATTCACGCAGGAAATACGTGGAACGTAATTCCTGAAAAAGCTACGTTAGAAGGAACGATTCGCACGTTCCAAGTTGAAACACGTGAAAAGATTCCAGCACTCATGGAGCGTATTATTAAAGGTGTATCTGATGCATTAGGTGTAAAAACAAAATTCCGTTTTTATTCAGGTCCTCCTGCTGTTCACAACGATAAAGCTCTTACAGACTTATCTACTCAAGTTGCCACAAAGATGAATCTTAATATCATCTCGCCTAGTCTATCAATGGCTGGAGAAGATTTCTCATTTTACCAACAGGAAATACCAGGTTCATTCGTCTTTATGGGAACGAGCGGTACACATGAATGGCATCATCCTGCTTTTACAATTAATGAAGAGGCACTGCCTATAAGTGCAGAATACTTTGCTTTACTAGCCGAAAGAGCACTTAAACAATTCTCATAAAAAAAGCCGTTCAAAGTGCATCTCAGCACCTGAAGTGACCCCTAAAAGTTAGACACGGTTATTTCATTAGGCAGCTTGATAAAAATGAGTCCGGTATTGCACCGGGCTCATTTTTAATTTTGCCTTTATCCGTTTTGTATT